>JAAYLC010000186.1 GCA_012522045.1 Bacteroidota bacterium | reverse complement strand
ACGAAATCCGAGAAATCCTCTGATTCCCTGATTGGGTGCGTACATATATTCCGGATCAAATTTTAATCCATAAGGATTGTCGGGCATTACCACAGGCTGTCCGTTCGGGTCAAAAACCACCGATTTATCGAAAGGGTCGTCCGTGCGGGCAATGAGAAACGGGTTGCTTTTGGCGGGCGTCCAGTTCAACAGGTTTTTTACACCGCCGTAAAGTTCAAATCCACCTCGAAGTGTTTTGGTAAGCTGAATGTTTTGAACGCTCCACCAAGGGGAATATTCACGTCGCGGATCGTTTTCACTGATTAGCGGCAGCCGCATGGGACTGTAAATGTTGCCTGTATAATCGACAGTCAATGCCCAATCGGGAAAGGTATAGCCCACATTCCACACCCCCGAAAAGCGTTCGGAAAACAGTTCTCGCTCTTTTATGCCGTTTTCAACACTGTGTACGTCCATCAGCGTTCCTCCCACTCCTATGGAAATTCCGTGTGTGGTAACGATGTCCACATTGAGTGAAACACCTTGTGACACGGCATGACCATTGAGATTGTCGTAAATAATTTGGGTAGGATTTGTCTCGTAGTCGGGAATGATTTTATTAAAAAAGTGCGTGTAAAAAACAGAAGCATCCAACGCGATGGACGTTCCGTTTTGCGCATGTAATTTTTTGACGTAATTGACATTGGCATTCCATGAGGTTTCAGGTTGCAAATCGGCTAAGAAAACAACTTCACGGGAACCGGTCAGTGCGGCGTGATCTTCGGTAAAAACGGAGGCGACCCGATAGCCGTTTCCGATGCTGAACCGCAAAATATCCTTTTGACCGGAAGACACCCATTTATAATTGAGGCGCGGACTGAAAATACTTCCGTGTACTGAATTGTAATCGTAACGCATCCCGAGTAGCAAGGTGTTTGCTTCGTCCACTTTAATTTCATCCTGAACAAACACTCCCGGCAAGTGCATGTGAGACGATTTGTTGATTGTTATATCATCTGCAGCAGCCGTGGCGGGTGTATTGTCGTCGTAATAGGTGTACCGATAAGCCAGACCCGTCAACATTTGGTGTTTTCCCAACGTTTTACTCCACGTCAACTGACCGAAGCCGATTTTTTGATCGGCGAGGAACATTTCATCACCATAAGCTGAATTTTGGTGATGCCCGTTGGCACTAAATTGAAGCAATATTTTTTCGTCCAAAGGCAATTGATACGTTCCGAACACTTCCCAGCGACCGGTGTAAATGCTTTCGCCATAAACTTCATCACCGCCTCTGTGTCGTTTTTTCCAATCCATTTCACCACCCCACCGATCTTCATAAACGGCACGTGCCGCGAATGAAAAAATGCGATTGTCCGGACGCCTGAAACTCCATTTGTTAAATAACGAAATTCGGTGTTGCAGCGTCACATCCGTAAAACCGTCGTCGTTATTGTCTATGGGAATCGAATAATTAAAATAGTTTAAACCTAGTAACGATTGGGCATTTTTTCCTGCTTTAAATCTCCCTGCCAAATCGGTATGGAATTCGCCCCAAGTTGTTCCATAAACGTCAGCGGAAAAAGCAGGCGCATTGTCCGGGTTTTTAGTGATTATATTGATTAATCCGCCCACGGCTTCACTTCCGTAAAGTGTTGATGCGGGACCTTTTACAATTTCCACCCGTTCAATCAAAGCTTGTGGAATTCCGCTTAATCCGTACACCGTAGAAAGTCCGCTGACAATGGGCATGCCGTCTATAAGAATCATAGTATAGGGACCTTCCAGTCCGTTGGTGTGAATATCGCCCGTATTGCATACACTGCAATTGATTTGAGGACGTATTCCGTTGATGTGTTGCAAGGCTTCAAAAACGGAAGGATTCGGGTTGCGTCTGAAAAACTTGGAAGTGTACACCTCCACCGGAACCGGACTTTCCAATTTGGAAACTTCGCGCATCGTCCCGGAAATCACTACCGCATCCAGTGAATCGTCGGTTGCAATCAGGTCAAAATCAAGTTCAACGTGTGCAGCAATCTCTATTTTTTTTTGTTGGGCTTCATAACCGATGGCAGAAACGACTACCGTATAATTCCCTTCCGGAATGTTGCTGAGGAGATACTTTCCTTCCAAATCCGAAGAAGTTCCATAATGGGTGGCTTTTAAATAAACGTTGACAAATTCCACGGGCTTGCCTTCGGATGTAATCTTTCCTGAAAGGGAGTAGGTTTGTGCGATGCTTTGATACGACGTTAGCATTCCGATAATGCCGAATAATGCGTAAAACAATTGACTTCTTAATGTGTTCATACTTTAATATTTCAATCGCAAAACTATAAAGTTTTATTAATCTAACAAAGAATTTAAAGACAAAAATAATTTTGTTGGAGAAAGCCGTTTGAATGCTTATTTTTGTGGTATGAACTCATTGGTAGAAGAAAATTATTTAAAAGCATTGTTTACGTTGTCCCAAGACAATAACGGCGAAGTCAGTGTCAATGATTTGTCAAAGCATTTGGATATCAAAATGCCGACCGTAACCAACATGATGAAAAAATTGGCGGCTAAGAAATTGGTACATTACGAGAGTTACAAGCCGTTGCGTCTTACAGAAAAAGGTAAGAAAGAAGCAGCTTTGGTTATCCGCAAGCACCGATTGACTGAAATGTATTTGGTAGAAAAGATGGGATTTGGCTGGGATGAAGTTCATGAAATCGCCGAACAAATAGAACACGTTCGCGCTCCGGAATTTTTTGCCAAAATGGATGAATTGCTCAATTATCCGAAAATTGATCCGCACGGATCTCCCATTCCGGATAAAGAAGGAAGAATTGAATGGAACGAATACAGCAAACTCAGTGATTGCAAAGAAGGGGATTCGGTTATTGTCACTGCGGTTATCAATACCTCCGACGAATTTTTGAAGTTTCTAAACAGCCGTGCCATTTCGCTGGGCGTCCGTATACGCGTGGAATATAAAGAGCCCTTTGACAATACCATGATTGTGAGCTATGGACAACATCCTCGTGAAGCCTTAAGTCACATTGTTTGTGAAAGCCTGTTGGTGGAAAAAATTTAATACTCTCCCCTCTTTTTACGGTTCACCTTTCTTTTTACTGTTCACCTTTAAAATCACATATGATTTTCAGAGGATTAGGTAGCTAATCACAACTTACAGAAGTTATATGTAACAGTTTTTGTTACATTAATAAAAAAGATGTATCTTTGCACCTTATGAACAACACAAGATTTGCAACCATTATTCATATTTTAACGCTTTTGGCGAAACACCCCGACCAATGGCTCAGCTCGGATTGGATTGGCGAAAGCATTGCCATCAATCCGGTGATGGTACGTAAAGAACTCGCTTTATTACACAAAATGGGCTGGATAACCAGTAAAAAAGGAAAAGATGGCGGCTCCCAACTCAATGTGTCCAGCTGTGAAATTTCTATGGCCGATGTGTATAATGCAGTTAAAAACAGCAATGTGTTGGGAAAGAAAAATAATTGCCCGGACATTCAATGTCCTGTCGGGAAACAAATCAACCGTGAACTTGAAAAACTTTTTGACGAAACCGATGCAATCTTGATCGGCGCACTTGAAAAAAAATCTTTAAAAGCATTCGTATCACAATTTAATTAATTTTTTTACTCATAATTGTAACAACGTTTATTACATATAAAAACACAAACAGTATGAAAGTAGCAATTATCGGAGCCACAGGATTTGTAGGTTCTAAATTGGTAGATGAAGCCTTAGCAAGAGGATTGATAGTGACGGCAATCTCCAGAGACACTTCCAAAATTACGGACGATCGGGTTTCGAAGGTGTCCGTAGATGTCACCGATGTAGACAAACTTACAGAAGTATTAAAAGGACATGACACGGTTATCAGTGCTTTTAATGCAGGCTGGAAAAATCCGAATATATATGATGATTTTATCGTAGGCGCTAAGGCGATTCAAAATGCGGTTAAAAATGCCGGAATTAATCGATTAATCGTCGTGGGTGGTGCAGGAAGTCTTTATGTTTCTGAAGATACGCAACTGATTGACACCCCAGATTTTCCTGAAGATATCAAACCCGGAGCGCTTGCGGCACGCGATTATTTTAACCTTTTAAAAGAAGAAAAAGATTTAAACTGGGCATTTTTCAGTCCGGCTATTGAAATGCATCCCGGAATTGCCACTGGAAAAACTGGAAACTATCGACTAGGTAAAACCACGCCGGTTTTTGACGCGAATATCGTTTCACGCATGTCGGTAGAAGACGTGGCGGTCGTATTGTTAGACGAAACTGAAAATCCAAAACATCATCAAGAACAATTTACAGCAGCTTATTAATCATTAAAAAAGATAATTATGAAACAAAAAAATATTGATCTCGGCTTATTGATATTTCGTATAACTCTTGGAATTTTAATGTTTATGCACGGTTTCCACAAGTTGATAAATGGGGTGGAACCTATAAAAGGCATGTTAGCCGAATTTGGGCTTCCTTCATTTTTAGCTTACGGCGTCCATTTGGGTGAGACCATTGCACCTTTATTCATTATTTTTGGATTTAGAACGCGATTAGCAGCCTTTGCATTAACCTTTGTTATGATTGTCGCTTTTTTAATGGTCCATACTCAGGATTTATTGGCAATCACCGGTACAGGTGCATGGGCGCATGAAGGAATTGCACTGTTTCTCCTTGGCGGATTGGGATTGATTTTCACCGGTGCAGGAAAATATGCCCTTTCGTACAAACACGCTTTAGATTAAATAAACAATCATTAAAATTGAACATATAAAACATAAAAAAAATAACAATTGGAAAAACTGATTTAAAAATAGCTCCTTTTAACTTAGGGGGAAATGTATTTGGCTGGACGGCTGATGAAAAAAAATCTTTTGAATTGCTCGATACTTTCATCGAGGAGGGTTTTAATTTTATCGACACTGCCGATATGTATTCGTATTGGATAGACGGTGGTTCCGGCGGACAATCGGAGACCATTATCGGAAACTGGATGAAAGCTCGTGGCAATCGTGACCAAGTAATTCTCGCCACAAAAGGAGGCGGAGCGACAGGCGTCAATGAAATCGATGCCAGTCTAACGCATCTTTTAAAAAGCATCGATAATTCTCTAAAACGTTTGCAGACAGATTATATCGATTTATACTACCTGCATTACGACGACAACAAAACTCCTGTGGAAGAAACCTTGACCACTTTGGATGAAATGGTAAAAGCAGGAAAAGTCCGACACATCGCCGTTTCGAATATTTCACCGGAGCGTTTAAAAGAATCCTTGGAATTTTCGGAGCAAAACAGCCTATCAAAATATCAAGCTTTGCAACCGCTTTATAATTTGATAGAACGCGAAACCTACGAAACCGATTATGCGCCTATTGCAGCAGAACACAATTTGTCGGTTTTTCCATATTCCGCTCTGGCTTCCGGATTTTTAACGGGAAAATACCGATCGGAAGACGATTTGAATAAAAGTCCGAGAGGGCAAGGCTTGGCAAAATATATAAACAATCAGGGATTAAAAGTTTTAAATGCTTTAGACCAAACAGCACAAAAACACAATACCACAATGGCTGCTGTAGCTTTGGCTTGGTTGCCTACACGCGAACAAGTACATGCGCCTATTGCAAGTGCATCTGATAAGACCCAATTACTTCAAATTCTTCAATCTGTATCGCTGAAATTGGACAAAGAAGATTTGGAATTATTGAACATGGTTAGTAAATAATGATTAATTTTAGAGAAAAATATGAAAATAGAAATATGGAGTGACGTTATGTGTCCGTTTTGCTATATCGGAAAACGAAATTTTGAAACGGCCTTGTCACAATTTGAACATAAAGATGCGATAGAAATTGAATGGAAGAGTTACCAACTGGATCCTTCTCTTCCGGAAGTCGCTAAGGAAAGTTATAGAGATTATTTGGTGAAAATCAAAGGAATGTCACCGGAACAAGTGGACGGCATGACTGACAATGTGACCCAAATGGCAAAAGATGTAGGATTGGATTATGACTTTAGCAAAATGGTTATGGTCAATTCATTAAAAGCCCATCAACTGATTCAATATGCAAAGACTCAAAACCTCGGTGATGAAATGGAAGAGCGTTTGTTTCATGCTTTTTTCACTGAAGGAAAAAACATTGCCGACCTTCCTACCTTAACCGCGTTGGGCAAAGACATCGGTTTGGATGAAGCGGCATTGCAAGAGGCTTTTACGAATAAAAAATATCAAGATTTGATGACTCAAGACATTCAAGAAGGCCAAAATATTGGCGTACGAGGCGTTCCATTTTTTGTATTTGACAGAAAATATGGCGTTTCAGGTGCACAAGCGCCTCAGGCTTTTTTAGAGACCTTGTCAAAATCATTTGCTGAATGGAGAGAAAAAAATCCTGAAATCAAATTGGAAATGACTCAGGGGCAAAGCTGTGATGTGGACGGCACTTGCAACTAAAAAATATATAAGTTATAAAAAAAACACCGAGAGCAGTAGTAGATGAAATGTTCGCCGCCTTTGAAGCCGGCGATATCGATGGCGTTGTTGCCACAGTATCTGATGATACGTTGTGGATTTATCACGGAACTCAAGTGATTCCTCCCAACGAATTTCGCAACAAAGAAAGGGTTCGCAAGTTTTTCACGAGTATTCTCTGGGGAACTGATGTACTCAAATTTGAACGTGAACAATATATTGAACAAGACAATGTCGTGGTCGTTCTCGGTAATGAACACCAACGGGTGAAAAAATCAGGCAAAGAACTCAAGCAAAAATGGGTTCAGATTTATACGGTAGAAAACGAATTGATTACACATATGGAGGAATTCGCCACTTCGGAAGTCGTGAAACCGTAAACTGAAATTGAAATTAGTAAATTGTAAGAGATTGTGGGAGTTTATACTGCTGCAATCTCTTTTTTGTGAAAGCCGCAATAGCTGGTTTCCAACTTATAAAACAGTGCAAATCCCAATTACTCATTGTGATATTTTATAGGTTTTGCCGGGATTCCTACTGCCGTACAATTTGGTGGTAAAGATTTACTGACAACTGCTCCTGCTCCAACGATGGTATTGTCTCCCAACGTTAATTGATTAATAATTTTTGCTCCTGTACCTACATAAACTTTCTTTTTGATATGTACTTCTCCGGATATATTTACGCTTGGCATAAATGAAGCAAAATCCTCAATTATGGTATCATGACCTACCGTACAAGATAAATTCAGTGTAACAAACTCACCTATAGCAATGTTACAGGTTATAACATTGCCGGCTCAAACAATCGTTCCTTTCCCAATTCGCACATCGTCTTTCCCGATAAGGACATTCGGATGAATTATAATTGGAAATTTAAAATTTTGAGAAGCCAATCTTTTAACAATTTGAGATTTTGTCTTAGGCACCCCAACCCCTAATGCGATATTTAACGCGTTTTCAGTTTTCATTAAATCGTCAATAGTCCCTAGATACGGTACCCCGTTTATCATATCGGGTAATTAAGTATTATCATCATAAAATCCCAAAATGTTGTATGTGTTTTCTTTTTCGTTAATTTGGTCAATTAACATTTTTACTCTCTACCAAAACCACCGGCTCCGACAATTACAATATCTTGCATACTATTCATTTTAAAAACTTAATTTATTGACAAAACCCACCAATCTCCAAATTCAATCTTATTAAGTTAAAAGTACTATCTTCAAAACAATTGACAAGAAGAATTTTTTGGTGTTTAAAAATCGGGCGCTCGACGACACCTTTTTAAAAGTATCTCATTAACAACTCACCATCCCTTCTTCCACCGAATAGCAAAACAACAATCCGGTTTTTAACTTAAAATAGTGCACCTCGCGCCTATCCTATCTTACAGCAGCAGCGTGAGTATCAAGGGCTTTCAATTTAAATTTAAAAAAACTACTGTGCTATGTAATTTTTATATATTTTCTGCACTTCAAAAAAAGTTGTCATGCCGCGTAACTTATTGTTTTATTATATTTTACTGAAGTCAATAATTATGTTGCAGATGGTTTTTCCTTATTAAAAATAAATTATTTTTGCTTCAAACCGATTTTATATGCTAGGAGCTATTCTTACAGGAGTTATTTTCGCCCTTGTGCTTGTTTTTTTCGGGAGGTTTTTAAAACGGCGTTTAGCTATTTTGTTTGCTGCCGTTCCCTTGGGTCTTTTTCTGTATTTTTCACAGTACATCAAACCCATTGCCAATGGCGATATCATCACTCAAAGTGTTTCTTGGCTGCCGTCTTTCGGAATCAATCTCGATTTCACCTTAGACGGGCTGTCGTTGATGTTTTCCTTGCTCATTACCGGCATTGGATTTTTAGTTTTTCTCTATGCGTCCGAATACCTCAAAGGTCACCAGTATTTGGATCGTTTTTATGGATACCTCGGATTGTTTATGGCGGCGATGCTCGGTGTGGTTTTGTCCGACAATGTGGTGACCTTATTTCTCTTTTGGGAGATCACCAGCATCAGTTCATTTTTCCTCATCGGATTTAACAACAATGACAAAGCATCACGTAAATCTGCAATTACGGCATTGTCCCTCACCGGATTCGGCGGGGTGCTCTTTCTCGGATTCTCACTTATTTTAGGAAGCATTGCAGGAACCTACAGCATTACGGAAATGTTGAATGCCAAAGAACTCATTGTGCAAAGCGACTATTACATTCCGATTATTATCCTTTTGTTCGGAGCAGCCTTTACAAAGTCGGCACAATTTCCCTTTCATTTTTGGCTTCCGGGAGCCATGCGCGCGCCCACACCGGTCTCGACCTATTTACACTCGGCAACGATGGTCAAAGCCGGTGTTTATTTGTTAATGCGTTTTACCCCGGTGTTGGGAGGACCGGATAGTTGGCATTACACCTTGCTCGCCGTCGGAGGAGTGACCATGGTTTATGCCGCTGTTCAAATTGTATCAAAAACAGATTTAAAAGCCATCCTCGCCTACTCTACCATTTCGGCTTTGGGGGTGATGATCTTTCTCACCGGATTGGGTACGAACAAAGCCATTCTCGCAGCAAGCGTTTTTATTCTCGTCCACGCTTTGTACAAAGCCACCTTATTCTTAATTACCGGAATTATTGACCATAAAACCCATACGCGCGACATCCGAAAATTATCCGGATTGCGAAAAGTAATGCTCCCTATTGCCATCATCGGTCTTCTTGCTGCCTTGTCCAATGGAGGCGTTCCTCCGACATTCGGATTTCTCGGAAAAGATTTAATTTACGAAGCGGCTTTAGAATCCGAAAGATGGAATTGGTTGTTGACCGGCGCTTCGGTTTTTACAAATATTTTGTTGTTCTACGGTGGGTTTCAAGTGGGAGTCAAACCGTTTATCGGCGATTTGCCTGCGAAGTATGAAAAAATAACCATGCCCAAACCCCAATTGTGGATTCCGCCGGCAATCCTTGCACTCTTAAGCATTGTAATTGGAATTTTTCCGCTTTTAATACAAGACAGTTTGGTCGTTCCCACATTAAACGCCTTGCACGTATTGGAAGATGAACTTCATTTAAAATTATGGCACGGATTTAATTTGGTGTTGGGACTGAGCATGCTCACCATCCTGATTGGATTGCTAATTTATTTCAAAATGCAACCCTCTGACAAACGGACGGCACTTTTTACCAAGTACGAACCCCTTTCACCCAAAGCAGTCATTTTAAAAGGAGGATTTTATTTTAAGAAATTTTCCTTCAAATGGACCAATTTCTTTCAGAACGGCTATTTACGCAATTACATTAACACCATTTTGCTCTTTTTAGTGTTCTTATTGGGCTTTTTGTTGATTTCGCACATCCAATTAAAAATGAATTTTGATGCGATGACCGACATTACTTTTCCGGAATTGGCAACGTTGATTATTTTAATTATCAGTGTGTTGTTTGCGGTTATTACCCAATCGCGATTGGCTGCCGTTGCCGCTTTGGGAATCGTCGGTCTGTCCATCAGTCTTATCTTCTTATTTTACAGTGCTCCGGATTTGGCAATGACTCAATTCTCCATCGACACCCTGACGATGATTCTCTTTGTTTTGGTACTGTATCGTTTGCCGAAATACCTCAACCTGACCAATCCGCGAAACCGAATCAAGGACGTTATTATAGCGACCACTTTCGGAACGTTAATAGCGCTTTTGGCTCTTGAAGTATGGCAAGTGACTAACAACAATGAAGTCAGCCGATTTTATGCAGAACACGCGTATACCTTGGCGAAAGGGAAAAACGTAGTAAACGTGATTCTCGTTGATTTCAGAGGCATTGATACGCTTATGGAGTCGGTGGTGCTGACCGTTGCCGCCATCGGCGTTTTTTCATTATTAAAATTAAGATTACATCAAAAAGATTAACCTATGAATACCATCGTATTACGAACCGCTTCCAATTATTTGTTGCCCTTGTTGCTTTTGTTTTCCATTTTCATTCTCTTGCGCGGACACAATCTTCCCGGAGGCGGATTTATCGGCGGGTTGATTGCGGCAATTGCCTTTGTTTTACACGCTTTTGCCAACGGGCTGAACAGGACGAAGAAATTAATAAAAGTTCACCCGGGGTTTATTATGCCATTCGGATTGGCCGTCTCTTTTTTAAGTGCGCTGGTTCCTCTTTTAAGCAATGCCCCTTTTATGACGGGAATTTGGGCGTCCGATCCCATTCCGGTAATCGGACATATCGGATCTACTTTGTTTTTCGATCTCGGAATTTACATTACCGTGCTCGGAGTGACCTTAACCATTATATTCACCATTTCAGAAGCCGCATAAATTATGGAATTGATACTAGCAATCGTAGTTGGACTTTTATATGCATCGGGAATTTATATGATGCTCAGACGAAGCCTCGTCAAACTTATCATCGGATTGATTTTGCTCGGTAACGGCGCCAATTTGCTGATTTTCCTGTTGGGAGGAATTACCAAAGGATCTCCGGCGATTATTGCACCGGATCAACAGATGCTGACAGAAATTTATGCCGACCCCATTCCGCAAGCGTTAATATTAACCGCCATTGTCATTAGTTTTGGGTTACAGGCATTTGCTATTGTACTTATAAAAAGAGCGTATATCGTGGCAAAAACCGATGACTTATATCAAATGAATTCAACAGATGTGTACTCATGAATGATATCATTTTATTTCCGATAATAAACCAATTGTTTTTTGCCATCGTCACCCTGTTCTTGTGGCGATACAGTCGCTGGCAAAAAGCTATCAGTGTGGTGGGAAACCTCATCGGATTTGTTATTGCCATTGTCTTTTTGCTGACGGTGTGGGATGAAGGCATCCTCACCTATAATGCAGGAAATTGGGCAGCTCCCTTGGGAATTACATTTGTGGGCGATATGCTTGCCGCTACCTTAATCCTGTTGACTTCCATTTGCGGAATGGCTGTTTCCATGTATTCTGCCGGAAGCATGGATCGCGACCGCTTGAGTTTTGGATATTATCCCATTTTTCATTTTTTATTACTCGGTTTAAACGGGGCTTTCCTTACGGGCGATGTGTTTAACCTTTACGTCTGGTTTGAAATGATTATCATCAGTTCGTTTGTCATGATTACCTTAGGAGGCGAAAAACGACAATTGGAAGGCGCCATAAAATATTTCACGCTAAATGTTTTTGCATCGGTTATATTTTTAACTGCCATTGCCGTATTATACGGATTGACCGGCTCGCTCAACATGGCCGATCTCTCATTAAAAGTAGCACAAATAGAAAACAAAGGATTGGTGGAGATTACCGGCTTGTTGTTTTTGATAGGTTTTGGGATTAAAGCCGCCGTATTCCCTATGTATTTTTGGTTGCCCGCCTCTTACCACACGCCTCCAGCTGCTATTTCTGCAATCTTTGGAGGATTGTTGACCAAATTGGGCGTTTACGCATTGGTTCGAACCTTTACGCTTATTTTCTTTGACATTGAATTTTTAAACACGGTAATTTTGGTCTTAGGAGGCCTCACCCTTTTTAGTGGTGCCTTGGGAGCATTAATCCAAAACAACATCACCAAAATGTTTTCTTACCTCATCATTTGTCATATCGGATATATGATTATCGGACTCGGACTTCATACGGAACTGGCAATTGCAGGAGTCGTATTTTATCTGGTTCACGACATTATTGTCAAATCCAATGTGTTTATGATCAGCGGTCTGATATATAAACTGAAAGGAACCTACAGTATGCGTGATTTGGGGGGGATGTATGCAAAGCATCCTTTGCTCTCGTTGATTATGGCAATTTCGTTTTTCTCTTTGGTGGGAATTCCGCCGCTTTCCGGATTTTGGCCTAAAATTGCTTTTATTTCCGAAAGTTTAAAAACCAAAGGAGGCGGTTGGTTAATTGCCGCAATTCTGTTTGGAACGTTTATGACGTTGTACATCATTGCCAGAATGTGGGCACAAGTTTTTTGGAAAGCCCGTCCCGAAGTAAAAATAAGAGAATCTTTTTTGTATTTTAAAGACCACCGACTGCTTCACAAAATAGAAATGATTGTCCCCATTGTCGGATTGACAATTATCACCTTAATGATTGGGTTTGGAGCAGAAAAAGTTCAACAATTGGCGCTGGTTGTCAGTGACCAATTAATTAACAAACAGCACTATATAAATGCTGTATTAGGAAAATAAATAACACAGCTTATGAAAAGTTCCATATTTCTTAACAATGTCTTACTGATGTTGATGTGGGTCATCCTGACGGGCGATTCCACCTTTGCCAATTTCACGTTTGGATTTTTATTGAGCTTCGTAATTCTCAGAATCATCACTGTCAATCGGGAAGACACCAAGTATTTTCGATTGGTTCCCAGAGTCATTGCATTTATTTTATTTTTTATTTACGAATTGGTACTGGCCAATTTACAGGCCGCTTATTTTGTAATTGTCTCACACAAGAATTTAAAACCCGGAATTGTCGGCGTCCCCTTGGATGCGAAATCCGATATCGAGATTACGTTTCTCACCAATTTGGTTTCCTTGACTCCCGGAACTTTGAGCATTGACGTTTCCAACGACCGCAAAGTATTGTATGTGTATTCGATGCATATAAAAGACAGAGACCAGTTCGTAAAGAACATCAAAAACGGATTTGAAAAACGAATTTTGAACATTACACGATGACCTTAAATTTTTATCTTACATATATACTTTTACCCATTCTGATCATTTCGGTCATCCTGATATTTATCCGATTTTTAAAAGGACCGAGCATTGCAGACCGGGTAATCGCCATCGACTTAATGGTGACCTGTTCCATTGGGATTATTGCTTTTGTCAGTATTATTTCCCATCAACCGACATTTCTCGATATCACGATGATTATCGCGCTTATCGGGTTTTTAAGCATCGTAGCTTTTTCATATTACTTAGAAAAAAGAAATAAAAATGATTGATATAATAATTGGTTTTTTAGCGACTATCGGCGTCATGTTTATCTTTCTGGCAGCTGTCGGATTTATCCGGATGCCCGATACGTATCTCAGAATGTGTGTAACAACCAAAGCTTCCACGCTCGGATCGGGACTCATCTTGCTGTCTGCTGCCGTTTTTTTTGGCGAAAACGGCGTCATTTCACGTGTTATTGCAATCATTCTCTTTTTATTTTTAACTGTACCGGTCGGGGCGCATCTGATTGCACGAGTGTCATATTTTATTGGGGTACAACTTTGGAAAGGCACCATTATGGACGAGTTAAAAGGTAAATACGACAAACAATCACACGAGCTGCACAGTGAACGTGAATTAAAAAAATAACACGCGGTATACTCTTAAGGTATTGCTTTGTTATTTCACATTCTGAAAAATATACACTTCGGTTGCACCGCGTCCGTATTTTTGATAGTCCGCATCGTAATATGTTATGTTGTCGTAGCGTCTGAATAAAGCTTCTAAGGATGCACGAAGCACCCCTTCACCCACACCGTGAATAAAAACAACCCGTTGGATCCGTTTGGCAATGGCATATTCAAGTTGCCGTTCGGCAGTGTCCAACTGGATATTAAGCATGTCGTGACTTTCCATATATTTGGTGTGCTTTACCAATTGCCCGATGTGTAAATCGACTTCCATTACCGGGAGTTGCTTTTTTGTCTTCGTTTCTATTTTTTGAACTTGTTTCTTGGCATCGCCTTTGTCAGTAATCACCTTGTCAACATCCATTCGAACCATATCGTATTTGGAAATTTCAGAATCAATTTTTATGAGTTCGCGCTCGTCAAACTCCATAAATAAGCCATCCGGCGTTTCAATGGTAACAACATTCCCTTTTTTATGAACAACATGACCTTTAATATCCTCATCTAAAACGATTACATACGAACCTATTTTCATTTTTCAATTGCAATTTTTAAAAGAACAGTAATTATAACATCAATAATCAATGAGTTTGATAAACAACAATTTAGTTGATAAAATTTTTCATCTTATCTTACAGATTTACATTTTATTTAGTAATTTTGCATTCTATTAAAAAGGTAAAAGCATTTCCCCACGATGTTTTTTAAATATCATCTTATTATGAAAAGCAATTTACTTTTAATTTCGTTATTATTCTCCCCTTTTGTTATTTATTCGCAACTTTCGGTAAAACCGGCAGGCACGTCAGATACGTATATTTATGTAAAAGACGAATTGCTGTTTGTCAAAGAGGATATTCACTTAGAGTCCAATCCTACGGCAACGACAAACGCCAGTATTTATTTGAGGGATGGCGGTCAATTGCTGCAAGAAGGCGCTGTTTCTAACAATTCGGGAGATGGTTTTCTTTCCGTGATACAAACGACAAATCCAACAAACGCCTATGCATATTACTATTGGGGAGCGATGGTAGGAAATCCCGCTTTGGGTGGCGGTACTCCGGGAAATAAAAATTTCGGAGTGGGGAACATTTACCAACCGTTAAACGGTCCTCTTGGAATTGTGGCCCAACCTGCTGCAACGACTACCGCAAGAGAAGGAATTATCAATCCGCTAACCATATCCACACGGTGGCTCTATCATCATATGACACCGGGAACAGAAGCAGCCGGCGCATACACCCGTATGAATACGAATTATTCGTTGCAACCCGGATTTGGTTTTACCATGAAAGGTGTAGGCATTCCTTCTTCGGGCATGGGACATGAACAGATGTATGAATTTCGCGGACGTCCGCACAGCGGAGACTTTCAAATTCCCGTACTTTCAGAAGATGTAAATGGAGAAGCGATGATGACCTTGGCAGGGAATCCTTATCCTTCTGCATTAGATTTAAACAGAGTATGGTTTGACCCCGACAATTCAGGGAAAATCAAACAAATTCTCTTTTACGATGAAGATCGGAGCGCTATGAATCACACGTATTCAGGAAAACCTTACGGCTACGGAATATGGGTGCCGGGCATTGATGCCGACTTAGACGGACTTCCCGGGGATGCCACCTATAATCCGGGATTATACACTTCCGCGCCTTTTTTTATTTACAATGAAGGTGGATCTACAGGCGGCGGAAGCGTGGGAACGGGTGCATTCAGAACACCGCGTTTGGCGGCAATTGGTCAAGGGTTTATGTTGGTGGGAACAGCAGAAGGAACAACGCCTGACTATGTGACCATCAAAAATTCGCATCGCCGTTTTATAAGAGATAATTCGCTGGTGATGCACAAAAGCGCAAACTCCACCGTTCATGAAGAATTAGCAAGAGCACCAAAAGACCCGAAACCAAACGCTACATTCAAAACATTTACAACTGTGGCAGAAGCCATGCGTACGCCGCAAACACGTTTTTACGTCACTTTTGACAACAATGTGACACGTGATCTATTGTTGGTTTTCTCCAATGATGCAAGTGATTCATTTGACGTGGGAATTGACGCCGTTAATCCATTTGTTAAGGCAAAAGATGCTGCCTTTCCCATTTTAGACAACCAAGGGAGAAAAATTCCTCACGTTATTAACGGCACGGATTTCGGTCCCGGAAAACGAATTCCGCTTTCCTTTACGCTGAATCAACCGGGACGTGTAATGATTAAAGTTGCCGAGGAAGTCAATGCGCCTTATACTGAAATGTATCTTTACGACGCACTGAATGAAACATACAAGCAATTGCATTACAAACAAAGCAGACGCGGAGTTCCTCTAAATTTAACTTCAGGAAAACACGATGACCGTTTTTACATCGTATTTGAGAAAGTAGATGTGCTGCCTTGGAGACCTTCAGTAAATGCTCATGAATTTAGGAGCAATGTACACGTTTTTCAAAACAACAATCAACGCCAATTGGAGATACGAAATCCAAACGGCTATGAAATAAAAACACTTACGGTATATGACATGACCGGAAAACAGGTGCTTCATAAAAACAACTTAGGAAAGCAGACCACACACAGTTTTTATTCCGGCAACCTCAGTGACGGGGTTTATATTGTAAAAATTCAGACGGTCGATGATCAGCTTTTTGATTACAAAGCCCTTGTTCACAACTAAAAAACAATAAATGACGGGAACGATAGAAAAATATATGATTCCCTGTGTCAATAAACAACTTTTCGGGATTGAATGTTTAGGCTGTGGTGCGCAACGTGCCACAGCTTTATTTTTTTCGGGTGAATTTGCCGACGCTTTTTATATGTATCCTGCTATCTATACCATCATCCTCTTAGTAGCAGTCGTAATCGTATCCATATTTTATAAATTCCGTTTTTCCCGACAAATAAAAATTGGATTGATAATCCTAAATGCGCTTATAATTGTGATTAGTTATTTCATTAAAATGAAAAATTTTATTTATATTCAATAACTTTTTTGTAGTATCGCAACTAATGCTAACCATAAACCTCATTTTACCATGGAACAACCCAATTTTTTACAAGAAGAAAAGCAACCGCTTCCAAACGCGACCTTAATATTAGTATTCGGAATTATTTCCATCGTACTTTGCTGCTGTTACGGAATTGGAATTGTTTTCTCCATTGCGACACTTGTAATGGCGCCCAAAGCTTTACGCACTTACAATGAAAATCCGGCGGTCTACAAAGGATATCAAAATGTCATTACCGGACGCATACTCGCTATTATCGGATTGATCCTCAATATAATATACATTGGGTTTATGATTTATATCTTCACCACCTATACTATGGAAGAAATCATGATGATGAATGAAGAATTTTTGCAGCAATATCAAATCGAATAAATTCTGCTGCTTATTTCTCCTTATTAAAGTACATTAAAGCAAGCTCGTAACTCATTAAACCAAAACCGATAATCACCCCTTTGGCAACAGGAGCTATAAAACTTTTGTGACGGTAATCTTCACGAGAAAAAGTATTGGAGATATGTACTTCAATTACAGGAACATCAATGGCTCGAACTGCATCGGCAATACCGACAGAAGTGTGCGTATATGCCGCGGCATTGAGAATTATTCCGTCATAAACGCCCGGTGTTTCTTGGATTTTATCTATTAATGCGCCTTCAATATTGGATTGAAAATACTGAATCTCCATCTGTTCAAAAGCAGAACGAAGCGAATTGAGATAGTTTTCAAAAGTGCTGTTGCCGTATATCTCCGTTTCTCTCGTTCCTAATAAATTTAAATTGGGACCATTGATAATAAGGATTTTCATAATCGTTGCTTTATCTTGTAAAGGTATATTCAAAAAATTCAACCTCAAAATTCAACAATACCAAACTTATTGCTTCCTGCTTAATATGATAAGACGTTAAACTACATTAAATTTATATTAAAACCCTCATAATATTAACTGTCAAGAGATTTGGTATATCCTTTTCTTCCCTACTTTTGTTGTAATTTAAATATACATTCTCATGAAAAACTTCAAATTTTTAGTAATAACCCTTTTAATTTTCTCTGTTACTTCCACTTTTGCTCAAGAAAAATATCTTTCAACTGCTGAAACACCTTCAGAAATAAAAACTTACGTTGAACAGCATTTTTCCCAAGAAAAACTAGTTTACGTAGAAAGCGAACGTAAACTTCTGTCCAAAAAGTACACAGCAAAACTTAACAATGGTGTTGAAATTGATTTTGATGATGAATTTCAACCCTATGAAATTGAAAGTAAAAACGGGCTTCCTGACAGTGTGTTGCCCAATTCAATTGTTCAGTATGTCTCAAGAAATTTCCCTTCCGAGAAAGTCAAAGAATGGAAAAGAGAAAAAAGAAAACAATCGGTTGAATTGAGTAACGGAATTGATTTGGAGTTTGACAATCAAGGAAATTTTATAAAAATAGATTGAGCCCTTAAGGCCTTGAAAAAAATAAGCTTGAGAAAATTACATCTCAAGCTTATTAAACTTATAAAAGCATAAAAGTTATTTTTTGACAACTTTTACCGTTTCCGTCAATGTTCCCATTTTTAATTGCACAAAATAAGTGCCGGAAGACAAGTCAGCCCAATCTACTTTTTCGTTGGAAAGGTTCGTTTTAACTTTCAAAAGTCTGCCACTCATATCAAAAATCCGAATTTCATCGATAGATTGATCACTTTGGACATAAAAGAAATCGGCTGCCGGATTCGGATATATTTTTACGGAAGCATGGGTAAAATCAGAAATATCCAATATTTTATTCACCGTAATTGCGAGCAACGGACTTTCACATAAATCTACCGTTTGACTTACGTAATACGTCTCGCCGTCTTCCAGTACCGTACTACCGGGCAATTCGATGGTTCCGTCCGCATCTTCATACCAGGTGAGTGTTCCGGTAGCGGTAACATCCAAATCGTCTAAAGTTTCGCCTTCGACAAAATCTTGATTGGCGTCACCCACGGGTGCATCAGGAATGGGATTCACAGTTACCACAACTTCTTCTCTATCGGAAGTACAGATATCGGCACTTCCAACTTCCACCGTCCAATTATAAAAGAAATAATATACGGTATTATTTGTATAAGCTCCATTAATCGTTCCTCCTACTACTGTTCCCACAGTATCAATAGGATAAGGAAATCCGGGATGTCCGGATGAAAATTCTCTGACCATTGCCGGTCCGGAAGCAGCTACCAAGTGATAGCGGTTTCCTGTAGTAACTTCAAACTCCAAAGGAACTTGAAATAGAACCGGATTTGATGAATTACCCGCAGGACAAGGAATGGTAGCGCTGTCTAAAACATTCCAGTTTTCATCTAACAACTGCATTTCCAAATTGCCCGGAGTTGCCGAGGTTAGATAAACATCGACAGAGATAATCTTAAAGTCTTCATCTGCATCAAAAGTCAAGCCCCAAGGTGCTGTACCAGTGTTAACAGTACTACCTGAATTGCCCGACGGCGCAACGCGTGCCCCTCCGGTTATTTGTTGTGGAACGCCTCCCGTACCGTAATTTACTGCTTCAACCCAATAAGAAGTTGTTGCGTTTAAAACCGAAGTGGTATAAGACAATCCTGTATGAATGGGAGAAGTAGCTGTGGTCGAATCATACCAGTTTACTTCGTCACCGTTAGAAGTTACAGTGATTGTTGCAGTTTCTCCTTCACAAATAGCATCAGGATTTGTCACAGATAATGTTGGGTCGGAACAGCCGCCTGGATTTAAATTTAGTCGTGTAAAATATTGCGCTGATCCGCTCAAAAGTGTTGTACTTGTTCCTGAGGTAGTGTCTAAAAGATGAATTCCTGAAGAACTTGACCAAAGAATGTTTCCATTTCCTGTTTCAATTACGCCACGGACCCCCGAAAGCGACCAAAAATTCAGCTGAGTTCCGGTAGTAGTATCGAATTTATAGACTCCGGAAGGACTGCTAAAATTTGCGACCAGAAGATCACCGGAACTTGTAAGGTCTAATTGTTGCCCAAAATTTAATGTGCCTCCAGGCACTAAAGTTTGAGTAAGATTCCCGGTATAATCTCGTACTTCTATAGGAGAACCACCATTGCTATAAGATACATATACATTTCCGTTTTTATCATCTACAATATCAAAAGGAGACATTGATCCCGTTGCAAAATGACCAAGATAATTTCCCGAAGTGTCATATCGGACAATAGCATTTCCCGGTGCTCCGTTATTTGAACCGGAATTTGTTACCCAAACTTCATTTCCGTTTACCAAATCTAATCCTTTAATGTTATCCAAGTTATTAGAAACATCAGAGATATACGTTTGTGTCAAATCAAAACGATAAATAACATCCTTGGTTTGATCGGTTATCCAGACCTCGCTGCCTATTTGTCGAATTCCTTTGACAGTACCTGCATTTAAAGGGGTAAGCGTTCCTAATAGCGGATTCATTATAGAACCATCAAAAGCATCGATTAATACGATGTTTTTTCCATGAACAGCTAAAATATAGTCGTCTTGGGAAAAACCGTAACTGATGCAGAATAAAAAGGCAAAGTAGAATAGTGTAATTTTTTTCATAATTATTATTTAATTTATACGTTAAAGATAACATAAAATTAATAAAATCATCTTATTCACACAAACATTAAAATAATACCAAAGTTTATCTGATAAACACAGGCGAATTTTCTTCTTGAGTATGTTCTTCGCTAAAGGAATAGCCGTCTATGTCAAATGCTTTTAAATCTTCCGGTTTCTCAATACGATTTTCAACTGCAAATCGCGCCATTTGTCCTCGTGCTTTCTTGGCATAAAAAGAAATGACTTTTAAATTCCCATTTTTAAAATCTTTAAAAACCGGTGAAACAAATGGCACTTTCAACTCTTTTTCATTGATAGCTTTTGCGTATTCTACACTCGCCAAATTGATTAGAAGTTCTCCTTCTTTTAATTCAGCATTGAGATGTGCTGTTAATTTATCTTTCCAGAACCCGTATAAATCCTTATTTTTTTTCACACCTAACTTTGTACCCATTTCCAATCTATAGGGTTGAATCAAATCGAGAGGGCGCAACATCCCGTACATTCCGGTTAAAATTCGCACCGAATCCTGCAATACATCCAAATGTTCAGTGGATAATGAATAAGCATCAAAACCTTCATACACGTCTCCCGCATAGGCATAAATTGCCGGACGTGCATTTTCTGAAGTAAAAGGAAGCTCGAAATCTTTAAACCGTTGGTAATTTAATGCTGCCAGTTTCTCGCTGATATGCATCAATTCAGCAAGCTGTTTTTTCGTTTTTTTCTCTAAAGTCTTATTGAGCAACGCCGCTTCTTCAAGAAAAAGCGGTTGTGTGGCGCGCGTGGTGGGCAGCTTGCTTTTATAATCGAGAGATTTTGCAGGAGAAAGTAATATTTTCATGAAACCTTTTTTTTCAAATTTAACCAAATTATCCGAATGCCTTTCAATGTCTCCATTTAATGAAATAAGAAATTCTTTTTAGTTCAACATTTCTCCGAGATAAGTCACCGTTTCTTTATTTCTGCTGTTGATGATTAAAGTGGCATATCCGGAATCTGAAAATGTCAAAGTGATCTCAAAAACATCGTTTTCACTTTCAACGGTTGCTTCTACACGTGTTTCCTTCTCTGATTTTGTAACCGAATAGGAAGTTGGTTTTCCCTCAAATCGATTTCCCTTGTCTTTTCCCATCTGAATTCCTTGGCGACGTACGCCCCGGTAGGGCAAATCGCTTTTTACTTCTTCTTCGGAAATAAAAATTGTATAATTATCCCCTACCAAACTTTTTGAAGGTAAATTTAAAGGTATTATTTTCGTGGCGATAAATTTGTATCCATGTTCTTGAACTTCTTGAACAGAAATTGCGGTTTGTGATACCGAGGAAACTTCAGCGGTATTTAAAAATCCAAACATTGCAAATAATAGGGTTGCTATCAAAAATTTCATACGTGTACTTTTCGTAAATTTAGGACAAATATTGTACCATCCTTTTTGGTTTTATTTAAAATTATAATACCTTGTTTAATAATCTAACTAACTTATTTCTTATATGAAAAAAATATTACTCTTAAGCACTTTTTTATTTTGTCTTACCCTTCACGCTCAGGTTATTTCTCCTGTGAATGTATCCGAACTTCAAACAAAAAATGAAAAAACGTCGGCAGATGCATACGAGTTTGAAGACGTAAACGTAAAGAAACTGCGTCCGTTGCGATTGGGCGTCAAATTGGGTCTGCCCAATATCGGAACTGTCAATTTGGAATATCTCACGCCGTTGTTTGATAATCGCGTCGCCGTTTACGGAGACTATATGCAATTTGAAAAAGGGTTTACCGAGGGACTCCTGGATTTTAAATCATTTGAAGTCGGCGCCAATATCTATTTCAACAACAAAGGCAAAGGATTCTACGGAGGCTTGGGATACACCAATCTTCACGCCGGTTTCGGGTATGAGAATTATTTTGACGACGAGACCATGGGGGAGTTTAAAGACGGTTACGCCAATGTAAAGATGACTACGTTTAACGTCAAACTTGGTTTTAAGGTCGGACGTACCGTTTATTTCCGTACAGAAATAGGATATGCTTTTGGAAGTTTGCCGAAAACTGTTGAAATCAACAGTGTGGATTATGTTATTTCAGAATACGGTGAATTGCCGGATATTCCTTTGGTTTTTGATTCCGGAGTACTTTTATTCAACATCGGATTTGGAGTTGGATTTTTCTAACCCTCAGATTTTCTTTTTAAAATGGAACAATATCCGTTTTGTTCCTGAAATCGGTTGCTTCTTGATTAATTCAAAATGTTTTTTATAAGCAGTTTCAAAAACCTCTTCATTGTAAAAATCAAAATGATTGATGAATTCTCTTTTTCGAATCAATAAGGAATCGACCCAAGAATCCTCACGCGTAGGAAATTCGATAATCAATTCTTTTGAAAAGGAAGCAAAAAATGCAGCCGATTTTTCAAAAGGCACGTTACCGGATAAGGTAATATGATGAATCACAGCCAAAGCTAAAGTTACATCGGGACGATATTCTTTTAATCGTTCCAAAAGAGAGGCGCGTTCCGTATTTTTAAATCCGATTCCCGGCGCGGGTTGCAACACATCCGACACAAACGTCAACATATTGGATTCGTTATTTTGTTGTGCTTGCAGGTAATTCCGGTTTACGGCATTGGCATCGATATCAGTCACGATAATATGCGGAATTTCATTAATTACCGTGCGCGCAAAAGTGCCGTCATTCCCGCCAATGTCGATGAGTTTATTGGGTTTTATGGGCAGAATCCATTCACGGACCATTGCTTTTTTAGTTTCAAAGGCACGCTGTTCGTAGTTGGTTTTTGTATAATAATCCCCCCATTCGCTCTCTTCTTTCAGTTTTAAATTCTTGATGTAATCAAACAAACTTTCCACAATATTCAGTTGCGCTTTTTTTGAAAGTGTGCCCACTTTGGTTTCTGCCTGATAATCTTTGCTGTGTTTATTCTCCATTTTGGCAAGCAGGTGAATATTGGTGTATAAAACCGAGCTGAATTTTGTTTTAAAAGGCAGCAAGGAGGCAATCAACTGCACCGGAATTCCGTCAATGTGCGTTTGCATCATTTTAAAAATCTCTGTTCCGTGATGAGTCGCGAGCACCAACGGACCCAAAAAATGAGTCACAAACTGTTTGTAAGCCCGCCACGGGATGTTCTCTTCGTAAAAATCAAAAGAAAGCGTGTCGATAAAAATTGGTTTTCCTTTGTGAAAAGTTACGTTATAAGCGGAAGCATCTTTTAAAATAAATCCTTTAGACAGTGCATATTTATGAATACTCAGCGTATGTAATGCCGCATGTTTGTATTGATCAAAACTCCATTCATACGGATTTGTCACAAACGGAATTGCTTCCGGAGTAATAATAATTTTAGTGTCGCTCACTGAGGTCTCCTCATGGGCAATCAGAAAACCCTTTGCAATCAACGTTTTAAAAAAACCTGTTTCTTTTAATTGTCGATATTGCTTAAAGTAAAGTGGCAAGATACACCGACGCAGGGTATTGCCGTCATAGAACACATATCCGGACGGATCACGAAAAGAAGCTTCGTGCGTTTGCTCAACTTTTGTCATTGGTATCTGTCTCTTCTTCGTCGATGTCAATTGAGTTGTATAAATCGTCTTTAGCCTTTGTCAATCCTAAAAATGCTTTTATTTTATACATTACATTTTTAGAAAAAAGCAATACCCCGGCTGCTGCTGCAACTACTGCTTGGACAATCATCGCCCCCAATCCCGGATCAAAATAAAGAAAAAACATAATTACTACTTTTAATTTCAATGAGACAAAGAAACTAAAAAAGCTTGAGGTTCAAGAATATGAACCTTACTTTTTAATTTCCACTCAAAATCTTTAACTTATTTGCTTCGTTTTCTGTCAGTTTCTTTTAAAAGAATTTTTCGAAGTCTTAAATTTTTAGGTGTAACCTCCACATATTCATCTTTTTGGATATACTCCAATGCTTCTTCCAATGAAAATTTGGTCGCCGGTACAATGCGTGCTTTGTCATCGGAACCTGATGCACGTACGTTTGTCAATTTTTTGGTTTTTGTTACGTTGACCACCATGTCTTCATGGCGACTGTTTTCTCCGATGACTTGCCCTTCGTAAATTTCTTCTCCCGGATCAATAAAAAACCGTCCTCTTTCCTGTAGTTTATCGATAGAATAAGGGATGGCTGTTCCCGTTTCCATAGAGACCAAACTTCCGCTCTGACGTTCGGGAATGCCCCCTTTAAGCGGTTGATATTCCAAAAATCGGTGCGTCATTATGGCTTCTCCACCGGTGGCTGTCAACAGCTGATTTCGCAAGCCAATAATTCCGCGAGATGGAATGATAAATTTACACACCATCCGATCGCCTTTATTTTCCATGCCTATCATCTCCCCTTTTCGGACGGTTACCATATTGACGGCAGTACCGCTCATATTTTCGGGCAAATCGATGGTCATTTCCTCTACCGGCTCGCAAGCCACGCCATCAATTTCTTTCATGATTACCTGAGGTTGACCAATCTGCAATTCATATCCTTCACGCCGCATGGTTTCAATGAGCACGGAAAGATGCAAAACCCCCCTTCCGTAAACCATAAATTTGTCGGCACTGTCCGTTTCTTTAACACGCAATGCGAGATTTTTCTCCAATTCTCTTTCCAGTCTTTCTTTGATGTGACGTGAGGTTACAAATTTCCCGTCTTTTCCGAAAAAAGGAGAGTCGTTGATGGTAAAAAGCATGCTCATCGTCGGTTCATCGATAGCGATGGTTGCCAATGCTTCGGGATTTTCACTATCTGCAATGGTATCGCCAATATCAAATCCTTCCAGACCGACCAAGGCACAAATATCTCCAGCTTCTACACGGGAAACTTTTCGTCTTCCCATTCCTTCAAAAACGTGCAATTCTTTTATTTTAGACTTTATAATTTTTCCATCTCTTTTTACCAATGAAATAGGCATCCCTTCCATTAATGTTCCGCGTTGTAACCTTCCAATGGCAATCCGGCCTGTATAGGATGAATAATCCAACGAGGTGATAAGCATTTGCACACTTCCTTCTTCAACTTTCGGAGAAGGAATGTGTTCGAGTACCATATCCAGCAGGGGTTCTAAACTATCGGTAGGTTTTTTCCAATCTTCACTCATCCACATTTGTTTGGCAGAACCATAGACCGCCGGAAAATCCAATTGCCATTCTTCAGCTCCAAGGTCGAACATCAAATCAAATACAGCTTCATGAACCTCATCGGGCGTGCAGTTTTCTTTATCTACTTTATTAATTACCACACAGGGTTTTTTGCCAAGAGCCAAAGCTTTTTGAAGTACAAATCGGGTTTGTGGCATGGGTCCTTCAAAAGCATCCACAAGTAACAAAACACCATCGGCCATATTGAGGACACGTTCCACCTCCCCACCGAAATCGGCGTGACCCGGAGTATCAATGATATTTATTTTTGTGCCTTTGTAATTCACCGACACATTTTTTGCAGTGATGGTAATGCCGCGTTCACGTTCCAAATCTTCATTGTCCAAAAATACTTCTTCTCCGGAGGAATGCACGTTGGAATTTTTGCAAAAGTTCATAATCTTGTCAACCAAGGTGGTTTTCCCGTGGTCGACGTGCGCAATAATGGCTATGTTTTTAATTTTCATATAACAATTTCCCCTAATTTTTTAGAGGGTGCAAAAATAAGGAATTTGACCGTTACTTTTTATACAATCTGAATATCAATTTAAAAGAATTTTTTAAATGCCATAATTTTATGATTAATTTTTATCTTCATGCGTTTCGCGTGTAAAAAATTTATCTTTGTAAAAAGACTGATTTATGACTGACATACAAATAATCGATTTAAACTTTTTAAACCTGTCCGATGCGATAGCCTCCTTTTTAATTCCTTCTGATGACGGACTTATTCTTATTGAATCCGGTCCTGAAACCACGTTCTCCACTTTAAAAAATTCAATAGCAAAAGCGGGGTATCAACCTGAAGACGTTAAACATGTATTGCTCACTCACATTCATTTTGATCATGCCGGAGCCGCGTGGAAATTTGCAGAACAAGGTGCTAAAATATATGTGCATCCGATTGGATTGCCCCATTTGCAAAACCCAGAAAGGTTGTGGAATTCTGCCAAACAAATTTACGGAGATTCCATGGAAACACTGTGGGGAACGATGAAACCGATTCCTTCGGAGAAATTGATTGCTGCCGAGGATGGCAATCATTTAAAAATCGGGCAACACCAATTTAAAGTTCACGAAACGCCCGGACATGCCATTCATCACAATGCCTATCAACTCGGGGATGTTATTTTTACCGGAGATGTCGCAGGAATCAAAATTAAAAACGGTCCCATTACGCCGCCATGTCCGCCACCGGACATCGACCTTGGCGCATGGAAAAAGTCAATTGAAAAATTAAAAGCGTTGAAAGCGGACAAATTGGTGCTCACCCATTTTGGCATGGTTGAAAATCCTGAGGAACATTTGACAGCCTTAGAAATCATACTCGATGATTGGGCAGCTTGGATGAAACCTTATTATGAAGCAGGAGAAAGTCCGGAAAGCATCACTCCAAAATTTATAGCATACACGAACAATCAGTTGTACGAAGCAGGCGTAAGCAAAAAAGATGTTGAACGGTATGACAAAGCGAATCCCAGTTGGATGTCGGTAAAAGGATTGTTGCGTTATTGGAAACTTAAAGACCAAGGCAGGTTGTAAAATTGAAACCTTATTCAAAAAACAAAAAAACCTCTTTAGGTATGGGCTAAAGAGGTTTTTAGTTGGCAAAGCTGCCGGAAATTATTTTATTTCGGTTTCTACTCTACCACATCGCAGCATTTTATCGCCAAAGTAAGGGTTTAATATTTTCTTATCGGTACTTACCCAATAAGCGCCGCGGTCATTAAAAGCCATGGGACAGTATTGTCTGTACACGGTTCCGGATTCGATATTTCCTTCAATTGTCTCCACAATCCAGCTGCTTACAGTTTCAAACCCGCTGCGTTGCAATTCAACATCGTCAGTTTGAGACATGGTAGTAAGAATTCCTTCTATTTCTTCAGTATCTTCAATTGCAGAAGCAGTGATAAGTTGCAACATTTCCAACGATTCCTCTTGCCCTTTTTGGCCGTCGGTATTAATCAATGCATTTTGAAGTTGAATGTATTGATTAAAAATAGTTGCCACTTGTTCATCTTTAAAAACCACATCTCCATCTGCTACGGCATACAGTTCTTTTTGGTCGGGTCTGTTGTCAATGGTTACCACTTCAGGTTCTGTTTCACCGCTTGTATTTTTAGAATCTTTGCATGAAACAGCCGTAAAAAATCCCAATGACAATATAATTAAACCAATCTTTTTCATAAATTTCATTTTTTTAGCTTTTTAATTGATTTTGTTTAAACGATACAAATATATAATTTTTAGTTGATATTTTTCTTGTGAAAATAGAAAGCGGGCAGCAATAACAACAGAAAAACAGGATGAATTAAAAACCGCCGAATATAAAAAAGTGCCCAAGGATCTGTTTCTGAAGTAGCCGTAATGAGAATAATTGAAAAGGGAATAAGCAGCACTACGAACAATGCCAAATAAATAAATCCGGACAATTTTAGGATTTCACGATTTTTAAACACCACCCAAATTATTGCCAATGAAAATACCGAATTTAGTAAATAGCGCACGGCCACATGGAGATGGAGTTTCCACAAATCCATTTCGGGTATCGGGAGTTTTTTATAATCTCCTTTAAAATATTCCAACAAAGGATCATAGAACAAGGCACTTTCAAAATATCTGATTAAAATCAATAAGAAAGTAAGAATCAATATCAGGAAGATGCGTATCAATCGGTTCATTCCGTAGCGTTCGTGTTAATATTTCGAATCCACACAATCCATAAAATCAGCACCATACCATAAATAATTGCCGGAAATATAACTTCGTGGAGTGTTTCTTGATGTTGTGGAAATTTGTAGAGTGCCACTGTCAAAAATGCAATTCGCAACACGTTTACCGTATAGATTAAAACCATTCCGGCGAGCAGAAACAAAAATGTTTTTTTAAAACTTCGCGCAAAAGAAATCACAAATGCCATAAATAAAATAATGACACTGATTGCGTTGCAACCTTCCACCACATTCACCGCATATTGACCGTCTATGGTCAGCAACATTCCTTCTTGAATGCGATATTCTGAAAGTTGCGCTTGGTAACCGAAGGTTTCTAAAACCGCAGCACTTTGTCGAGCGACCAAATTCGTAACGAAATCGGGATAATAGGAGCTGTCTGCTGAAGCTTTTAAATAAAAGGAATACATCCCGCTCAACACTAAATAGACTCCGAAAAACAAAACGACAAATCGGATAACGGCTTTATACTTGATAAAAATTTCTTTCAACCTTTGTAATTTTTAACAAATATAATTTTTTTTAGTCACCCACTTCCAAATTCGGATAAAAACACAACCAAATTTACATTCCTGTCCGAATGGCTTCAACGGGGTCTAATCGCGAGGCGGACACTGCCGGCAATATTCCTGAAATCAATCCGATAATTGCGGAAATGGAAGCACCGATAGCCATATTTTCTATGGAAAGAACAAATTCAAAATCTCCGGTAAATTGTGACACCAATTTTGCAGCCAAAAACACCATAAGCAAACCGATAATTCCGCCAATAACTGCCAGAATCACGGCTTCAAAGAGAAATTGAAATAAAATAAATCGGTTTTTCGCACCCAGGGACTTTTGAATTCCGATTAAATTGGTGCGTTCTTTTACACTGACAAACATAATGTTAGCGATTCCAAAACCACCTACCAACAATGAAAATCCGCTTATCACCATTCCAATCAGGTTCATGGTTCCTGTAATTTCATCGATAAGCGCAGTAAATCCTTTCATTTCATTGATAAAAAAAGTATCGATTTGGTCTGATTTAATACCTCTTTTCAGGCGCATATTTTGGATAACCATGGCTTTAAATTCCTCGATATCCGCATCTTTTTTGGGTTTTAAAACGATTTGCGGAAACGTGTTTTTATTGTTGCTGCCATAAATTCGCATGGCAACCGTTACCGGAATAATTACAGCATCATCTTTGGAACCCCCGAAAATTCCTGCCCCTTCTTTTTTCAAAACACCAATGACGGTAAATCTTCTTCCATACATTCGCAAGTTTTTCCCGATGGCTTCCTGTGGATTTCCGTAGAGTTTTCGTGCAACCGCATCACCCACAACCACCACCATAGAACCGCTGTGCGATTCTGCCGCATTAAAAAAGCGTCCTTCTTCAATCTTTAAATCTTCTATTTCATAATATCCGTCAGTCACCGTAGCGACAATCACATTATCAATCTGATTTTCTTCATATTTAACGGGTTCGGTGGGAACATTCAAACTATAACTGATCGCACCTACATTAGGAAGGTTTCTTTCTAAATATTGAAATTCCTCATACGTCACTTGCGGGAACTGTTCCCATCTCCATCTTGGGACTTCTGTGGGACCAAAACTCATATGGGTAAGAACCATCGTGCTAATATCCAGACCGCTGATGGAACTTTCTATTTCCTTTTTCAAGGAATCCACCGCGGCGAGAATAGCAATAATGGAAAAAATCCCGATGGTTACCCCTACTAACGATAAAAAAGTCCGCAACTTGTTCGTTCGCAACGCATTGATTGCAAAGGCGAAACTTTCCTTTAATATTCGGAGATAAATCAACATAGGGCGTTGGTTTTAACTTATAAATTGTAAAACTAAAACTTTATTTTTTCTGATGAAAACAGCTTCCTAAATAAAGACGTTTTCCCTCTTGTAATGTTACAAATTTACTATTCATTTATGTACTTATGCATCTTTGAAATTTGCACATACTTTTTTATTTTTTTAAATGAACAATCCAAAAAAAATTCAAGCCGCTTTAATCTCTGTTTTTGATAAAGACGGGTTAGCTCCTATTGTACAAAAACTTCATTCCCAAGGTGTTGCGATTTACTCTACCGGAGGCACTGAGAAATTCATTAAAGAAATGGGGATTCCCGTGATTGCGGTAGAATCCGTAACCGGCTATCCTTCAATTTTAGGAGGGCGAGTCAAAACATTGCATCCTAAAATTTTCGGAGGAATTTTAAACAGACAAAAAAATCCTGAGGACGTTCGCGAAATGTCGATGTTTTCCTTGCCTCAATTGGATTTGGTAATCGTAAGCCTCTATCCTTTTGAAGAAGCAGTTGCAGAAAATGCTTCAGAAGTGGAGATTATAGAAAAAATCGATATCGGAGGAATCTCCCTCATCCGAGCTGCTGCCAAAAATTATGAAGACACCGTTTGTATTGCCTCAAAAAACGAATACGGCGAACTGCTTCAACTGTTAGAAACTCAAGGCGTCGAAACTTCCGAAGATCAGCGAAAGTACTTTGCCCGCAAAGCTTTTCATACTTCTTCACAATACGACACGGCCATATACAATTATTTCAATCAGTCGGAATCTGAAGATTCGTTTGACACGTTATTAAAATCATTTGATTTGAATAAGCGCATGCCGTTGCGTTATGGTGAAAACCCGCATCAAAAAGGAACTTTCTATGGGAATTTTGACGCGATGTTTGACAAACTTCACGGAAAAGAATTGAGCTACAATAACCTTTTGGATGTTGATGCCGCAGTAACCATGATGTCGGAATTTCAAAACGAACCACCGACTTTTGCCATATTAAAACACAACAATGCGTGCGGACTTGCACAACGAAACACCGTACTTGAAGCTTACGAAGCTGCCCTTGCTGCAGATCCGGTTTCGGCTTTTGGAGGCATTTTAATAAGCAACAGTCCGATTGACAAAAATGCAGCGGAAGCCATTGATCAATTGTTTTGTGAAGTTGTGATCGCGCCGGGATTCGAACCTGGAGCCCTTGAAATTCTAAAAGCAAAGAAAAACAGAATTCTTCTCGTGCTTAAAAAATATGCACTTCCGGAAATTACCTTGCGCAGCTGCTTAAACGGAACCTTAGTTCAGGATCGGGACAACATTACCGATTCTAAGGAAATTTTAACATACCCGACCAACAACAAACCCACCGAAACCGAGTTAAATGATTTGTTGTTTGCCTCCAAAATCTGCAAACACACAAAGAGCAACACCATTGTTTTGGTAAAAAATCGTCAATTAATGGCCAGTGGAACAGGACAAACCAGTCGCGTAGATGCTTTAAAACAAGCAATTGAAAAAGCCCGTTCTTTTGATTTTAATTTAGATGGCGCTGTGATGGCAAGCGATGCTTTTTTTCCGTTTCCCGATTGTGTGGAAATTGCAGACAAAGCCGGAATTCAAGCAGTTATTCAGCCCGGTGGTTCTATAAAAGACGAGTTGAGCATTGCGTATTGCAACGAAAATGAAATGGCGATGGTCTTTACGGGGATTCGTCATTTTAAACATTAATTTTTAGATACATTTGTTTATATTTATAACCTATTCAATACTGCCAATTTAGTCTATGGGTTTTTTTGATTTCTTAACTGAAGATATTGCTTTTGATCTTGGTACTGCCAACACACTCATCATACACAACGACAAAGTGGTGGTTGACGCTCCATCTATCGTGGCACGAGATCGCACCACCGGAAAAATTGTTGCGGTGGGTCGCGAAGCTGCCATGATGCAGGGAAAAACACACGAGAACATCAAAACAATTCGCCCGCTTAAGGACGGAGTAATCGCCGATTTTGATGCCAGCGAAAAAATGATAAATATGTTTATCAATGACATTCCGGCATTAAAAAAACGGTGGATAAAACCCTCTTTGCGCATGGTCATTTGTATTCCCAGCGGAATTACCGAAGTTGAAATGCGTGCGGTAAAAGAAAGTGCCGAACGGGTCAACGGGAAAGAAGTTTATCTCATTCCCGAGCCTATGGCAGCTGCGATTGGAATTGGGGTAGATATTATGCAACCCAAAGGAAATATGGTGGTTGATATCGGTGGAGGAACGACCGAAATTGCAGTGATTGCTTTGGGGGGAATTGTTTGTGATCGGTCGGTGAAAATTGCAGGAGACGTTTTTACCAACGATATTGTCTATTATATGCGAACCCAGCATAACTTATACGTTGGAGAACGCACTGCCGAAAAAATTAAAATTCAAATTGGCGCCGCGACCGACGATCTTGAGGTTCCCCCTGAAGAAATGAAAGTACAAGGTAGAGATTTACTGACAGGAAAACCCAAGCAGGTTGAAGCTTCTTATCACGAAATTGCAAAGGCTTTGGACAAGTCGATTCTCCGTATTGAGGATGCTGTGATGGAAACCTTATCACAAACTCCGCCCGAGCTTGCTGCCGATATTTACAATACCGGAATTTACTTAGCCGGTGGCGGATCAATGCTACGCGGACTTGACAAACGCTTGTCACAAAAAACAGAATTGCCGGTGTATATTGCCGAAGACCCTTTGCGCTCGGTTGTGAGGGGAACAGGAATTTGTTTGAAGAATTTAAACAAATACAAAAGCATCTTGATTAAGTAATTTTTTTAGCGATTTATTTCGGTTTCTTTTTTAATGTGTCTCGTGTAGGACAAGGATAAAATTTGATAATAAAGCGAAGAACAGACAGCAATGCAGCAGATAATTTATTTTTTTATCAAGTATCGGAATTTCCTGCTCTTTGTTCTTTTATTTTCAATTGCAACCTATTTTACCATTCAAACCCACAACTATCACAGCGATAAATTTTTTAGTTCTGCCAATGTAGTCACCGGAACCCTTTACAATTTTAAAACCAGCATTACGACTTATTTTTCACTGGCAAAAGAAAACAAAAAACTGGTAGAGGAAAATGTGTATTTAAGAAAGCAAATTGAATATTATAAAGATGTTACAGAACCGGCTGCAATAGATACCACAATTTTTCCTTTATTCGATTATCAGGCTGCCAAAATCATAAACAACAATTACGCCTACACAAAAAATTACCTCACCTTAAACAAAGGTGCACGCGATGGAGTCGTAACCGATATGGGAGTTATTTCCGGTCGCGGATTGGTAGGAATTGTCAGTCGTGTTTCCGAAAACTTTTCAACCGTTCAGTCGGTATTGAACACCAACAGCAGAACCAATGCAAAACTCAAAAAATCCGGGCATTTCGGAACGCTGGTCTGGGATACTCAAAATCCCAATATTGTTCAACTCATTGATATTCCGAGGTTGACAGAAATCGAACAAGGAGATACGATTATAACCGGTGGAAAATCGGTGATTTTTCCCGAAGGCATCTTAATTGGGGTGATAGAATCGTTCAGACCCGATGATTTTGATGAAAATTATTACGTAATTGATGTTTCCTTATTTACAGACATGACCAGTCTTGAAAACGTCTATTTAATAAAAAATAATTTTGCAGAAGAACTTTACGAATTAGAAATGTCCGTATCTGATGAGTAGCAACCAGACTTTTATATATATCCTCCGATTTGTCGTCCTTGTTTTGGTTCAAGTTTTTCTGTTGAATAACATTAACTTAAACGGCTACATCAATCCGTACATTTATCTTTTGTTTATTCTTCTTTATCCGTTTAACGGAAATAGCACCTTACTGATTATATGGAGTTTTTTTCTGGGGCTGTCTATAGATATTTTTGAAAACAGCGGCGGGATTCATGCGGCTGCATCGGTTTTTGCAGCCTATCTGAGGCCTTATGTTTTAAAGTTTTCGTTTGGTTTGAGTTATGAATACAATGTGGTCAAAATTTCTAAATCTTCTTTACCGGAAAAATTAACCTATTTGGGGACAATGATTTTTTTGCATCACTTGATGTTGTTTATGATGGAAATTTTCAGTTTTAATCACTTGTTGTTGGTTTTAAAATCTACTGTTTTCTCGGGAATTTTCACTTTTATTTTAATATATTCAAGCATTGTATTATTTGGAAATAAGTCAGAATGAGAAGATTGGTTTTAATAAGTTTGGTATTAGTAACCAGCGTCATTTTGGTCGCCCGATTGTTTTATTTGCAAATCATAGACACCTCATCAGAATCGCTCTATCACAACAATGCCGTTAAAACGGTTTACGAGTATCCGCAACGCGGTTATATTTTTGACAGAAACGGCGAATTGTTGGTCGCCAATCAGCCATCTTATGATGTAATGGTCGTTCCGCGTGATATCAAAAATCTAGACACCTTGGAATTGTGTCAGCTGTTGAATATTTCTCAAGAAAATTTGGAAGAAATCTTGAACAAAGCGTGGAATTATTCTCCGCGTCTTCCTTCGGTTGTCATCCCTCAATTAAACAAAGCGGAATACGCCATTTTATCAGAGAAAATGTATAAATACCGCGGATTCTACATCCAACGGCGTTCTTTGCGAGATTATCAGATAGCGCATTCTGCAAATGTTTTGGGATATATTGCCGAAGTAAATCAAGCCACCTTAGACAACAATCCGTATTATCAAGCGGGAGAATTAATAGGAACCGCGGGAATCGAAAAACAGTACGAAGATGTTCTGCGCGGCTCCAAGGGCGTAAAATTCATTCAACGAAATCGGTTCAATCAAGAAATAGGCCCCTATAAAGACGGTATATTTGATACGTTACCACAACGCGGCCAGGACATCCAACTGACTATCGATGCCAAACTCCAAGAATACGGAACACGGTTAATGAAAAACAAACGTGGCGGGATTGTGGCGATTGAACCTGCAACCGGAGAAATTCTCGCATTGATTTCAGCACCGAATTACGACCCGGGATTGTTAGTCGGTCGGGAACGTTCTAAGAATTTCACCAGGCTTTGGTATGACACGATTTCAAAACCTTTGTTTGACCGTGTGCTAATGGGGGAATATCCGCCCGGATCCCCCTTTAAGGTGCTTACCGCTCTAATCGGACTTGAAGAAAATGTGATAACAACATCAGAAGCCATGTCGTGTTTTCGCGGGTATCATTACGGCAGAAACGGATTTCTTCGCTGTCATTATCACGCATCACCGGTAAATGTTGTCAGCGGTATCGCCACAAGTTGCAATACATTTTTTGCTGTAACTTACCGCCGATTTGTAGAAAAATACAAAACGCCCCAAGAAGGAATCGATAATTGGAATAGACATTTGTCAAGTTTTGGATTGGGGAATTTTTTAGGCTATGACCTTCCTACCGGCAGGCGCGGATTTATTCCTAATTCTGAATTTTACAATCGCGCTTATCCAAATCACCGCTGGTTTACTACGGCAACAATTTCCAATGCCATCGGACAAGGAGAAGTATCCATGACGCCCATTCAGATGGCAAATATGACTGCCATTATCGCAAACAGAGGTTGGTATTATACACCGCATATTCTTAAAAAAGTAATGGGCCCCGATACGCTTTCACAACGTTATAAAGAAAAACATGTGACTACCATTTCTCCCCGACATTTTGAACCGGTTATTAAAGGAATGCACGATGTTTATCGATATGGTACAGCATCTGCAATTCGCATTCCCGATATTGAAATAGGTGGTAAAACCGGAACAGTTGAGAATTACACGCGAATTGACGGAAAGCGAGTTCAATTGACAGACCATTCGATTTTTGTAGCATTTGCGCCAATTGACGACCCTAAAATTGCCATTGCCGTTTTCGTGGAACACGGCTATTGGGGTTCCCGATGGGCGGGAAGAATTGCAGGATTGATGATTGAAAAATACCTCAAAGGCGAAATTACAAGAACGGATATGGAACAATTTATTTTAGAAGGAAGTTTGGAAGAAGAATATGCAAAACCTTATAGTGGAAAACCTTTTACAATCAATAATTAATGCTGGCACGAAGTACGACATTGCGGTTTGACTGGCTCATGATTTTCCTGTATTTCGCGCTGGTTTTTATCGGATGGATAAATATCTATTCGGCTTCCTTAAACGACAATGCGAGTGGATATTTCGATTTCAGTCAGATCTATGGAAAACAAATGCTCTGGATTGCATTGAGTTTTTTTCTGATTCCGTTTATTTTGGCAATTGATTCTAAGTTTTATGAACGTTTTGCAAGTGTGATTTATCTCATTTCCATTGTATCGCTAATCGGTTTATTCGTCTTTGGAAAAAACATTGCCGGACAAACCGCATGGTATAGTTTTGGAAGTTTCAGCATCCAACCCAGTGAATTTGTCAAAGCAGCTACCGCGCTGGCATTGGCAAAATATTTAAGCGACATTCAGACAAATTTAAAAGAATTTCGTTCTCAAGTAAATGCCTTTTTAATTCTCACCGTTCCGATGTTGCTTATTCTGCTTCAACCGGATCCGGGAAGTGTACTCATTTATTTGGCTTTTTTCTTTCCGCTTTATCGGGAAGGACTTTCCGGTCTGTATCTGGCCGTGGGTGCAACTGCAGCCATTTTGTTTGTCGTTACCCTCTACACCGATAATTGGTGGATCGTAGCTATCGGAATCCTTGTTATCGGAGTTGTTGCCTACTTTATCAATCGCAAACGCCGTCCGAGTCTTGTCAAATATACATTCATTGCATTGGCTGCAATTGCTTTTACGTTCTCTGTAGATTACATATTCGACAATGTTTTCAAGCAACATCACCGCGATCGTTTTAATATTGTATTGGGAAAAGAAGTTGATGAACGCGGCATTGGTTATAACACCCATCAGAGTGAAATTGCAATCAGCAACGGAGGATGGTTTGGACGCGGCTGGACCGAAGGTACGCAAACCAAAGGAGACTTTGTTCCGGAACAACACACGGATTATATTTTTAGTACCGTCGGGGAAGAGTGGGGTTTTATAGGGAGTCTGACCATCATCTTGTTGTTTGTGGGATTGATAACTCGGATTATTTTTCGGGCTGAAAAACAAAAAAATCAATTTGCACGGATATATGGTTACAGTGCCGCTGCTATTATCTTTGTACACTTTGCCGTAAATATTTCCATGGTTATCGGAATTTTTCCAACAGTTGGCATTCCGCTTCCTTTTATCAGTTACGGAGGTTCGGCATTATGGGGATTTACGATTCTTCTGTTTATTTTTATAAAACTGGATGCGACAAATTTTCATTACACTTAATTGCAAAACAATTAATTTCTTACATCCAGCGCATCTCGCAACGCATTCCCTATGAGCATAAACGCCGTCACCAAACTCATAATGGCAATTCCCGGAATAAGCGCCAGAAAAGGTTTCCCCAACACAATATGCGCGTAATGGTCTTTGATAATACCGCCCCAGCTCGGCATAGGCGGTTGGGCACCGATTCCTAAAAAGGACAATCCACTTTCTACCAAAATGGCACTGGCAAAATTTGCAGCGGATATGATAATGACGGGCGCCAAACTATTGGGCAATACGTGGCGCGTCACAATTCTAAAATCCTTAAAACCAAGCGCATGTGCCGCAGTCACGTATTGCATTTGTTTGACACTCATCACCTGACCGCGCACAACTCTTGCTACTTCCACCCACATTGTCAAACCCACGGCTACAAAAACCTGCCAAAATCCTTTTCCCAATGCCAAAGTGATGGCAATTACCAATAAAAGTGTGGGAATGGACCAGGTTACGTTGATAAGCCACATGATCACCGCATCCATTTTTCCTCCAAAATAACCGGCTATCGCACCCAGTGTTATTCCGAGAATCAAAGATATCAGCACAGCTATAAACCCAATAGCCAGTGATATGCGCATGCCGACCAATATGCGACTCAACAAATCACGTCCGTATTTGTCTGTCCCCAACCAAAAGGTTTTATCGCTTATGTATTTTGTTTGAATTTCCTCGCTGCTGGTTACATCAGGGAACAATTCAAGGGAATATGTTTTTACCAAACCGGGACTTCCATCGGGGGTGTATTCGACAATTTCAATACCTTGTTCAACTTCACGATAGGAATATATCGGAATTTGTAAATCGGGCGAAGTATCTCCGAAAAAGAGGACATCAAAGTAAGATTGTGTAGTAACTTCAGATGGAATGGTCAACATTTGCACCCTAAATCCCGGATTTTTGGAATGGATGGAAAGGTGCATTTGATTGGCATTTCTGGAATTATCAGGCGCAAGGACATATGCAAAAATCGCAACTCCTACACAAATGCAAATAAAAACAAAACTGTAAAATCCCCAAGAATTTTTTCTGAACTTCCGAAATGCTAGTTGTAGTAAAGATGCCGATTGTTCCATATCGCCAAAGTTAATAGGTTGTTTGTAAATAAAAAGACCTTAAAGATGATTTTCTCTAAGGTCTTTTTCACGATTAATCTTTACTTATTTTGGAACTTTATTGGTGTTTGCAGTTTTTACGTCTGTCAGCAAATCTTTTAAAACATGCACAGCCTCTTCTACATAGATATCTTTTTTCAGATTGCGATACCAACGGTTTCGCTTTTCGGCTAAGGTCGTATCTTGTTCCATCTGTTGAAGCTCGTAGGGATGTGCGTTGAATTCTAAATTATTGTTGTAATCCTCCATCTTCTTAAAACTGTCTATCTCATTTTGACGTGCCTTCATATCGGCTTTATAAGCTTGATAGCTTAAGTTTACTTCATTATTGTCTCTTTGCTGTTTAAGCCATTTGGCATTTTCATCAATAAGCTTAATATGCTCGTTTTCTTTGACTCTGAGCTTGCTTTTTTGGATGGCATTGCTCAAATCCATAGGCCCTTCCCACTCTTTGTATTTTGCCGGTTTTATCTTGTCGTAAGGAAGCGGATTGTCATAATCTCTTTCACCCAAATCAAAATAACTGTATCTGTCCGGAATGACCACATCGCTTTTCACTCCTTCCAATTGCGTGGATCCGCCGTTTATGCGATAAAATTTTTGAGAAGTTATTTTTACCGCACCCAAATCATCTACATTGCTATTTCGCAACCATTCATTCAAATCAATCATATTCTGAACCGTTCCTTTTCCGTAGGTTTGTTTGCTTCCGATAACAATCGCACGATTGTAATCTTGCAAAGCAGCGGCAAGAATTTCGGAAGCCGAAGCGGAAATTTCATTTACCAAAATAACCAAAGGACCTTCCCAAATTATCTCATTGCTCTGACTTCTTAAAACTTGCGTAGAACCGGAGGATGCCACCTGAACAACAGGGCCTTTTTCAACGAAAAAGCCTGTAATATCTACTGCCGTTCGTAGCGATCCGCCGCCATTGTTTCTCAAATCTATGACGAGTCCGGTCATTCCTTCTTCTTTCAATCGAAGGATTTCCTTTTTGACGTCGGAAGCAGCATTGCGTTCTTGGTAATTTTGCATATCAAAATAAAAGCTCGGCAAATCGATTAAACCGAAAACATCATCGTTGTGTTTGATGAGAGAAGATTTGGCATACGTTTCTTCCAACTCGACCACATCGCGCACCAGCGTTTTGTCTTCAATAGAACCGTCCACATGTTTTATTGTCAAAGTGACTTTGGAACCTTTTGGACCTTTGATCAATTTCACGGCATCGTCAATTCGCATTCCGATAATGCTCGTTCCCTCTTCGTCGCCTTCTTGTTTTACCTTTAAAATGGCATCGCCAACTTTTAATTCATCGCTTCTCCAGGCAGGTCCGCCACTGATGATTTCCACAATGGTGATGTAATCATTTTTTTTCTGCAACCGCGCTCCGATTCCTTCCAGTTTTCCGGACATTGCGGTATCAAAACGATCTTTATCAGGCGGTGCAAAATAATTTGTATGCGGATCAAAGGCTTCCATAATCGTATTCAGGTAGAGCGCGAAATAATCTTTGCGAACCAAATCGGCTGAAAAATCAAAATACTCGTCCAAGGATTTTTTGGTCGTTTCTCGGGCATCCGCTTCAATTTCAGCTAATGATTTTTTTTCTGATTTTTCTTTAGTATCCTCCGATTCTGCTTCTTTTTTGTCTAAGCTTTCTTGTGTTTCAATGGCATCGTAATACGTTCCCAAAGCAGAAAATTTCAACTGCAATCTCCAACGTTCTTTTAACGCAGCTTTGTCGGCAACATATTCTAAGCTATCGTAATCCGTATTAATTTTTTCTGAAACCGTATAATCAAAAGGTTTGGCTAAGATTTGCGGATAAATTTCTCTCACTTCATTCATTCGCTGTACAAATCGCTCGTAAACCAAATTAAAAAATGTCAAGTCCTTTTGTTTAATCTGATCGTCAATTTCGGTCTTGTATGCATTAAATTCTTTGATATCGGATGCTAAGAAAAAACGTTTCAACGGATCGAGATTTTTTATGAATGCGTCGTGAACATCTTGGGAAAAGGAATCATCAATCGGTCTGGGTTCATAATGACCGCGTTCCAAAACGTAGGTCACCAAATTTAACAAAAGTTTTTCTCTGTCCGGATCATTAAAGTCTTTGGTAGTAAAACTGCAAGAAGCCACTGCAACGAAAACAGCTAACAATAATAGCTTGAAATTCTTCTTTAAAATATGCATAATAAATCTCAAAATTATAAAAGTGTCTAAGTTAACTAAAAAACCGTGCCATGAAATCTTTCGTGCTAATAATTTTCTGTTAACAGAGAGATTGTAATTAATCTATAAAAAATCTTTTTATAAAATGTATTTTTGAAAAACATAAAATTACGAATAAATGAGCAAAGAAAGACCTTTAATTTTAGTTACGAATGACGATGGAATTAATGCCCCCGGAATTCGGGCGCTGATTGATGTGATGAGCGGAATCGGTGATATTTGTGTCGTTGCTCCCGATTCACCACAAAGCGGAATGGGTCACGCGATTACTTTGAATGATGCCATTTATTGCACGCGAATCAAAAGCGACAGCAGTCCTTATGAAGAATACAGTTGTAGCGGCACTCCGGTAGATTGTGTTAAAATTGCGGTCAATGAAATTTTAAAAAGAAAACCCGATTTGTGTGTCAGCGGCATCAATCACGGAAGCAATTCGTCTATTAACGTAATATACAGCGGTACGATGAGTGCTGCGGTTGAAGCCGGTACGTTAGGAATTCCCGCCATCGGATTTTCATTGATGGACTTTTCATTAGAAGCAGATTTCAATCCGGGGAAAAAGCACATTAAAAAAATCGCTTTGGAAGTTTTAAATAAAGGATTGCCCGAAGGTGTGGTTTTGAATGTAAACATCCCCAAATTGGGAGTCAACGAGATTCGCGGCGTTAAAATTTGTCGTCAAGCAAATGCGCATTGGTTAGGAGTTTTTGATAAACGAACCAATCCATTGGGTCGAGATTATTATTGGATGGCAGGCGAATTGGTCAATCTTGACAACAATCCGGATACGGATGAATGGGCCTTGAAAGAAGGATATATTTCCGTCGTTCCGGTTCAATATGATTTGACTGCCCACAACGCCATTCCGGTATTGAAAGAATGGAATTTATAATCTTAAAAAAAATCACCAAATGAATCGCGTTATCCCACAAGTTTTAATTGGCGTACTCGCCGGAATTGTCGCCAATTGTGTAGGAATGTATTTATACTTATTCTTCGTTATCGGTCTGGATGACGGCATTGGAAGAACCTTACGCTGGGCGGTAATAAATGATGTCATCGGAAAAATTATTGCACTTGGAGCACTGATGAATCTGCTCGTATTTTTTGTTTTTATAAAAAAAGGACAACTTTACAGAGCGCGCGGCGTCATGATTGCCACATTATTTGCTACCTTGGGAATCTTGATATCGAAATTTTTATAATTTAAATCCTAAAAGCTATGAAACGTGCAGTCTTTCCGGGAACTTTCGACCCCATTACGTTGGGCCATGTAGACATCATAGAACGCGCCCTCCCATTATTTGATGAGGTTATTATCGCAATCGGCATTAACGCCAATAAACAAACCATGTTTTCATTGGAAGAACGGATAACGTTTATCGAAAAAACCTTCAGCAACAATCCAAAAATTAAAGTAAGTAGTTATTCCGGGTTGACCGTACGTTTCTGTCAGGAACAGGCGGCTTCTTTTTTGATTCGCGGATTGAGGAACAGCACCGATTTTACTTATGAGATGCCTCTTTCTCAGGCAAATTATAAATTGGCAAAAATCGAGACTGTTTTTCTATTGAGTTCTCCGGAAGTTTCGTTTATATCATCCAGCATTGTACGCGATATTAGAAGGAATAACGGTAATATTGAGGAATTGGTTCCGGAAGCAGTTATTTAAAAGCGAAAAACCTCTCATAATTGAGAGGCTTTCTACATTATTAACAATTAAACTTCTTATAAAGAGGCTTTGTGTTTTGCTAAATTAGATTTTAGATTGGCAGCTTTGTTGGCGTGAATGATATTCTTTTTAGCCAATTTGTCTATCATCGATACAACAGAAGGAAACGCTTTTTCCGCTTCTGCTTTATCAGTAAGTTCTCTAAACTTTTTTATTGCATTACGAGTAGTTCTGTGCTTATATCGATTAAGCAATCTTTTAGTTTCACTACTTCTAATTCTCTTTAATGCCGATTTGTGATTTGCCATTTTCTTATCCTAATCTTTTTGTAGTCCGTAGGGGATTCGAACCCCTGTTACCAGGATGAAAACCTGGCGTCCTAACCACTAGACGAACGGACCATTTGTTTCAAAATTTCGAGTGCAAATATACAGTTACTTTTCATTCCAACAAACAAAAACAATAAAAATATTTGCAGCATTAATAGGCTTTTGCAAAAAGCACTCGTTTTGAGGAAATTGCACCGGTAACAATACACTTCCCTTTTTCTTGATTTCCATCCAATGGGATGCAACGAATGGTTGCTTTGGTTTCGTTTTGGATTAATTCTTCGGTTGCTGTCGTTCCGTCCCAATGTGCAGAAACAAAACCACCTTTAGTTTCCAATACTTCTTTAAACTCTTCATAAGTATCCACTTCGGTAATATGGGAATCCCTGTAGTTTTTAGCTTTCTTAAATATATTTTCTTGGATTTCATCCAGCAATTTAGTGACAACCGACACCGTCTCATTCTGATTGATGAATTGTTTTTGCAGGGTATCTCTTCTTGCTATTTCCACCGTTCCTTTTTCCAAATCTTTTGGACCGATGGCGATTCTTACCGGAACTCCTTTCAATTCATATTCATTGAATTTCCAACCGGGTTTATGCGTGTCTCTTTCATCGTATTTTACTCTAATTCCTTCGGCGCGCAACTGTTTTATCATTTTATCGGCTACTTCGCCAATGGCATTTCGCTCTTCATCGGTTCTGTAAATAGGTACGATAACTACTTGATCAGGTGCCAGAGTCGGTGGCAAAACCAATCCATTGTCATCGCTGTGAGTCATAATCAATGCGCCTATCAATCGTGTAGAAACCCCCCAAGAAGTCGCCCAAACGTATTCCAACACTCCTTCTTAATCGGCGAATTTCACATCAAAAGCTTTGGCGAAATTTTGTCCTAAAAAATGAGAAGTCCCTGCCTGGAGTGCTTTCCCGTCTTGCATAAGTGCTTCAATACAATAAGTCTCAACTGCACCGGCAAAACGCTCGCTTTCTGTTTTAACGCCTTTAATCACCGGAACGGCCATAAAATTTTGTGCAAAATCGGCATACACATTTAGCATGAGTTCGGCTTCTTTAATCGCCTCTTCTTTAGTTGCGTGTGCCGTATGACCTTCTTGCCATAAAAATTCGGAGGTTCTGAGAAACAATCGCGTTCTCATCTCCCATCGTACAACATTTGCCCATTGGTTGATTAAAATAGGTAAATCCCGATAAGATTGAATCCACTTTCTGTAAGTGTCCCAAATCACGGTTTCCGAGGTGGGTCGTACGATAAGCTCCTCTTCTAATTTTGCAGTCGGATCGACGACAATACTTCCGTCATCGTCAGATTTCAGCCGGTAATGTGTAACCACCGCACATTCTTTGGCAAAACCGGACACATGGCTCGCTTCTTTACTAAAGTAAGATTTAGGAATAAAAATCGGAAAATACGCATTTTGATGTCCTGTTTCTTTGAACATACGATCGAGTTCAGCTTGCATTCTTTCCCAGATTGCATAACCGTAAGGTTTGATAACCATACATCCGCGAATACCTGAATTTTCAGCTAAATCCGCTTTAATTACGAGTTCATTATACCATTTGGAATAATCTTCGTTTCTTGTAGTCAATTTTTTCGCCATAGTTTCAATTGGCACAAATGTTGCAGCCTTGTTAAAGGATTAGTAGATGTCAGCAAAACTACTTATTTTTATAAACTCAAACAATTTTAAAACCACGAGAAATGTTAACTTTAAAACACATCCTAAAATCAAAATTCATTCTGCTTACGGCAGGAGCCTTGACATTGGTTTCTTGTGGCACTCAGAATCAAGCAGCTCAGCCTCAAGACGGCATATATGAACGTCCTTATCAGCCTCAAAACTCAGAGATTGCTACAGAAAATAATGAAGATAGATCAAACTACTACAAACAGTATTTTCAGGCTAAATCTGCCATATATAACAATGCACAAGAGGAAGAAGATGTAATTTTCACAGATATTGAAGCGTATACCACTACCGAACGATTGGACGAACACGGAAATATTATTATTGAAAACAACACTCCGGACAATTACGGTCCTTGGGGAGAAAATCAAACGGACGTTTCCGTAAACATCTATAACTACGGCAACTACGGGTACCACTATGGATTTTACAATCCGTATTATTCTCCTTATTGGGCTTGGGGATATCCATACGGATACTACGGGCCGCGCTCGTATTGGGGAATTAGTTTCGGTTGGGGTTGGGGACACTCCTATTTTGGGCATTACGGATACCCTTATTATTACGGTTATCCTTATTACTACGGATATCCTTACTATTACGGAAATACCTATTACAATCCGAATCACTCCAATGTATCTTACAACAGAGGAAGAAGAAACACCGATTATTCACGTCCTGCGACTAGAGGCAGAACCAATGAAACAAACGCGCGAAATGCAAGTTCATACAGTCGCTACGAAAACGAACGACGCATCAATCGGAACAACGTGCGAGCCAACAGCGTAAATACCGAAAGGAACAACAGTACCATCCGAAGCAATTCCAACATAAATAACACGCGAGTACAATCGCAAGGTCAAAACAGTACCATTCGCTCTAACCAAGATTCGAGAGTTCGGAATCAACGGTCAAATTCAAACATCCGGACCAATACGCGTTCAAACAACACCATTCGCACCACTCCGAACACACGTTCAAGAACCATTTCGACGCCTCCTTCAAGGACGCAACGACAAAATATCAGAAGTTCCAGTCCTACCATACGAAGTACGAGTCCCGGCGGAAGCATTCGTTCCAACAGCAGCGGAGTTCGAAGCAGTTCCGGTGGAAGAGGTCGCGGTTAAACATCAATTTGAAGTACCGCAAATGGGAAGTTAACGACTCCTTTTGTGGTATTTTAATTTAAAAGCTTATTCAATTGCTATGAAAAAACTTTTATCCCTCACAATCCTAATTTTTATAGTTTCAACAACTGTAAAATCGCAAGATATCACCGACGCCTTACGCTATTCCTTAAACCAAAATATCGGAAATGCACGCTATGCCGGAATGGGAGGCGCCATGAATGCATTGGGAGGAAATTTATCGGCCATGGAATCGAATCCGGCAGGTGGAGCAGTTTTTCTCAATTCATACGCCAATTTTTCCTTGGCGCTTAACAATTCCAAAAACACATCGCACTACAACGGAACGACATCCAAAAATTCATTCAATAATTTCGAATTCAACCAAGCTGGAGGCGTGTTTGTTTTACACAATGAAAACAGCGCATCTTTATTTAAAAAATTGAGTATTGGTGCCCTCTTCAGCAGTACTCAAGACTACGATCGGGAAACGTATGTAGCCGGAACGGGAAAAAATACGATTGCCGATTATTTTTTGAATCACGCGCAGGGAATGCCTTTGGATCTTTTGGAATTGCAAGCCGGCGAAACGATTAACGGTCTTTACCGTTATTTGGGAGAAAATTACGGCAGTGGAGCGCAAACTGCATTTTTGGGCTATCAAGCTTATCTGTTTGATCCGGCAGATCCCAATGACCTTGGAAACACACTCTATCTTTCCAATGTTTCCGGAAACGCATTTCAACACGAATATTTACACCATACAAGTGGCGGGCAATCAAAATTTACCATCAACCTTTCCGCGCAATTGGGCACAAATTATTATGTAGGCATGAACGTCAACACGCATACGATTGATTTCAGACAACGACGCATGCTTCTTGAAAACAACAGCCATCCGAATTCTTTTATTCGCGCCATCGGTTATCAAGATTATCTGAATGTTATCGGAAACGGAGTTTCTTTTCAATTTGGAGGAATAGCACGTTATGACAATTTGCGCATCGCCATAAATTACGACACACCCGTTTGGTATCTCATCTCAGAAGAAACTTCACAATCGTTGGAAAGCATTCGCATTGAAAATGACAGGCAAATGACTACGGTGATTAATCCGAATGTCATTAATGTCTATGAAGATTACAGACTTCGAACGCCCGGGAAAGTTGGTGTCGGATTGGCGTATGTTTTCAATCAGTCCGGACTCATTAGTTTGGATTTTTCACTCCGGGATTATGGAAATCTGAAATACTCACCTACCGACAATTCTTATTTTAAAGAAGTGAACAACACCATCAACAATTCCTTAACGACCTCCTCCACTGTCAAATTAGGAGGCGAATACCGATGGAACATCATGAGTTTCAGAGGTGGATTGTTATTTGAAGGCAGTCCGTATAAAGACAAATCGATTATGGATCATCGCTATGGATTATCGTTGGGTACCGGAATGAGTTTCAGCTCTTTTACGATGGATTTTGCTTATGCATATTCACAACAAGAAAACAATTTTCGTTTATTCCCTTCCGGATTCTCAGAACCTGTAAATTCAACCGCTGTTTGGAATAATTTTATAGTAAGTATTGGATTTGAATTTTAAACCGCCAAAAGATGGCCACAACCTTTTAACTTTTTCACAAAAAATAGTACGTTTAATGACGAGATACAGGTTCAAAGATGCGTGTGACATGTCGCCTCAAAATTTGCGGTTATAAAATGACGCTTACATTCTGATTATAAGATTACACAAATGCGTATCTTTGCACTCTTATTGAAATGAAGATTTACAAATCAATGGAATTGAAAAACTCATATAAAATGATTGAGGAAATGGGTGACAATCATGTACCCGGCTCAACCGATACCCCGCTTCGTCCTGATGCTTTTGATTTAAGTGACATTGAAAAAATAGATTTAATATCAAAGGATGTAAAGCATATCATGGAAGTTTTAGGTTTGGATTTAACGGATGACAGCCTGAAAGGAACTCCCAAACGCGTAGCCAAAATGTTTGTTCAAGAAATATTTGGCGGACTTCATCCCGATCGCAAGCCCAAGGCTTCAACGTTTCAAAATAAATACCGTTATCAAGAAATGTTGGTAGAGAAGAACATTACCCTCTACTCTACTTGCGAACACCACTTATTGCCCATTGTCGGTAAAGCACATATTGCGTACATCTCAAACGGCACTGTGGTAGGCTTGTCCAAAATGAATCGGATTGTCGATTATTACGCCAAACGACCTCAGGTTCAAGAACGTTTAACCATGCAAATTGTTCGTGAGTTGCAGCAAATATTAAATACCGAAGATGTCGCTTGTGTCATCGATGCAAAACACCTTTGTGTCAATTCACGCGGCATTCGCGATGTGGACAGCAGTACCATCACCAGTGAATACGGCGGCGTCTTTAAAAATCCCGAAGTTCGCAACGAATTTTTAGAATACATCCACTTAGATACTGCTTTTCAATAACTTCAAAGCAGGGAGGGGCTTTTAAATTTTAATCTATGCAAACACTGGATAATCTTTTTATTTACAATTCGCTTACAAAAACTAAAGAAAAATTTATTCCAATCACCAAAGGCGCAGTAGGAATGTATGTCTGCGGTCCTACGGTTTACAGCAATGTCCACCTTGGAAATTGCAGAACGTTCCTTTCTTTTGATCTGGTTTTTCGTTATCTGAAACACTTGGGTTATAAAGTTCGTTACGTGCGAAACATCACCGATGCCGGTCATTTGGAAAACGACGGAGAAAGCGGTGAAGATCCCATTCTAAAAAAAGCACGCATCGAACAACTTGAACCTATGGAAGTGGTTCAAAAATACACTGTAGACTTCCATACAGTCATGGCAAAATTTAATGCCCTGCCTCCCAGTATTGAACCCACTGCAACCGGGCATATCATAGAGCAGATTGAAATCATCAAGAAAATCATGGATGCCGGATACGCCTATGAAAAAAACGGCTCGGTGTATTTTGATGTATTAAAATTTAGTGAGTCTCACGATTACGGCAAACTCAGTGGCAGGCAGTTGGAAGATATGATTTCCAACACACGTGAACTTGCCGCACAATCCGATAAAAAAAACCCGCAAGATTTTGCGTTATGGAAAAAAGCCGATCCGCAACACATTATGCGATGGCCTTCCCCGTGGAGTGTCGGATTTCCGGGGTGGCATTTGGAATGTACCGCAATGAGCACCAAATATTTGGGAGAAACATTTGATATACACGGCGGCGGGATGGATTTAAAATTCCCCCATCACGAATGTGAAATTGCCCAAGCCGAAGCATGTTATGAAACCGCACCGGTGAATTATTGGATGCATTCCAATATGCTTACATTAAACGGTCGGAAAATGGCGAAATCTACCGGGAATTTTATTTTGCCCGAGCAAATGTTTACCGGAGAAAATGACATTTTAAACAAACCTTTCGCTCCTTCCGTGATCAAGTTTTTTATCTATCAAGCACATTACAGAAGCATTCTGGATTTTAGCAGCGATGCTTTGGAAGCATCCGAAAAAGGATACAATCGTTTGATGGAAGCAGTTAAAATGATAGAAAACTTACCGCACGCAAAAACGAACAGCATTGATATTGAATCGTGGAGACAGCAATGTTACGATGCGATGAATGACGACTTTAACAGTCCGATATTAATCGCGCAACTCTTTGAAGCAGCAAAATGGATTTACGCAGCCAAAGAAGGAAAAGAAACTTTTACTGCCGAAGGCATCCAATTGCTTCAAAAAACCATGAACGATTTTCTGTTTGATGTTTTAGGGTTGGAACCCCCTTCAAACACCATTGGTTTATCCGAAAGCAAATTAAATGCAGTCATCAATCTGTTGATTGAAATTCGGAATCATGCGCGTGAAAACAAAGACTTTGCGACCAGTGATAAAATTCGCGACCGATTGGCAGCCGAAGGAATACAGTTGAAAGACGGAAAAGAAGGAACCACCTTTCAATTAAATTAACGAACAGTTTTGGGAAGGATTCTAACAGCACCGTTTATATTTTTAATCAGACTGTATCAGAAATTTATTTCTCCTTTGACTCCTTCAACGTGCCGTTATACACCAACCTGTTCCCAATACGCCATTGAATCCTTAAGAATCCACGGATTGTTGAAAGGCGGATGGTTTGCCGCAAAACGAATTATCAGCTGCAATCCGTGGGGGAAAAGCGGATATGACCCTGTTCCTCCCAAAAATAGCAAATGAATTTATAGTATCTTTATGCCGTAAAACACAGCCTATGCAATTTTTAACCATTACGTGGAATCCTCCCGAAGGCATCGATTTAGGATTTTTTATCATTCGTTATTACAGCTTGATGTTTGTAGTAGCATTCTCTCTCGGATACTACTTGACCAAAAAAATCTACCAACGCGAAGGCTTGTCACAAGAAAAATTGGACAGCCTTTTAATGTATATGATTCTCGCCACATTAATCGGTGCGCGTTTGGGGCATGTCATCTTTTATCAGCCGGAGTTATTTTTAGAAGATCCGTTGTCGGTTTTCTTGCCCATTCAAACGGTTCCCGAATTTGAATTTACCGGATTCCAAGGATTGGCAAGTCACGGTGCAGCCATCGCCATTATTATCGCCATGTTTTATTACAGCAAAAAAGTGATTCAAAAACCCTTATTATGGATTTTGGACCGCATAATAATTGCCGTAGCAAGCGGAGGTGTTTTTGTTCGGATTGGAAATTTCATGAATTCTGAAATTATCGGAAAACCCTCAGGCGATTTTCCGTTAGGCGTTCGCTTTATCCAAGACAGCATTGCGCCCGGACAAGCCGTCCGTGCCACCGGAATGGACACTCCTTCAAAAGCTTATGACGCCATCGTCAACAATCCTCAATATGCCGATTTGTTAAACAGCGTTCCTTTTCGGCACCCTACACAATTATATGAAGCAGCAGGCTATGTGCTAGTGTTTTTAATTTGCTGGTATTTATACTGGAAAACAGAAAGACGAAAACAAATCGGTTATATTTTCGGCGTGTTTCTAATCACCCTGTTTTTAGTGCGTTTCTTAGTTGAATTTGTAAAAGAAAGCCAGGGCGGATTCGAATCCTTGTTAGGAGTCTTTACCACCGGACAATGGTTGAGCATTCCGTTTATTTTAGCCGGAATATACATTATGTGGAAGGCTTCCAAAAAACCCGTAATTGAAGAAAAATAATTCTAAACTTTATCCAATAACCATGAAATTTATAAATCTTGTATTGTTTATGACGTTAGTGCTGTCCCTTCAAAGTTGTAAAGACACCTCCAAATCCGATTCGCCCAACCTGACGCGGGAAATAACTTTTAAAAAGCAAGGAACTTTAGACATTATAAAAAAAGACACGGATTCTGTCATCGCTACCTTTGACATTGAAATTGCCGATAACGAATACAAAACCCAAACAGGATTGATGTATCGCTCCTCCATGGAAAAGAATCAGGGAATGCTGTTTGTTTTTCCCGATTCACAGCTTCGCGGATTCTATATGAAAAACACCGAATTCTCCTTGGACATTCTCTATTTTGATGCAGACAAAACCCTTGTGGAAATGTATGAAAATACCGTTCCTTATGATGAAACTTCTTTGCCCTCCGGCAAACCCTCCATGTATGTGTTGGAAATAAACGGCGGACTTTCAGAAGCGTTGGGCATCGAAATCGGAGACACCATTGAATTTGAACGCCTTTAATTGTTTTTAAATTCCCTAACTGTCTATTCGCTTGCTGATGCTGCTTTTCTGAATGAATAAAAACGCTCCCGAAGGACTGTTATTAATTTTACAATGATTTTAATAATTTGATGCGCTATTATGACACTCATATGTTTTTTTATTGTATATTTGAGTTGTTATTAACTACAACCACTTAATATTATGAGAAAAACACTACTTATTGCAATGTTTGTGGTATTCGGTATGGGCATCTCAAACACCAACGCTCAAGAGATGAAATTGGGCGCCACAGTCGGACTTCCTGTTGGAGACATGGATGACTGGCTCAGCTTTGGATTCGGAATTGATTTTGCTGTTTTATGGGAAGTCGGAGATGATTTCTACGTCGGCGGCGCCACGGGGTATCACCACTTTATAGGTGAAGAATGGACACTTTTCGGCATCACGTACCCCGCAGTGGATTTCCAATACATCCCTCTTGCTGCCACCGCACGTTATTTTGTTGCTGACAATTTGTACCTGGGTGCCGATTTGGGATATGGCATCGGAGTTGGAGACACCAGCGGCGGCGATTTTTATTACCGTCCCAAAGCAGGTTACAACTTTGGTCAGATAGGACTTAATGTCTCTTATGGAGGATTAGACAATTTTTCATTCTTGGGACTTGGAATCGAGTTTGGCTTGTAACCTACAATTTAAATAAAATCACATAAAGGAGCATTTTGCTCCTTTTTTTATTGAGTAAAGATTGAAGTTGAACTAAAAACACACAGAATTAAAACCTAAATACATTTGAAAAGCTGAGATTCATTCTATAATTCCACACGTAGAAAAAATCAATATATGAATCCTAACTCGCTCCTAACTTTAAAACATTCTGAACTCTAAAATAATAAAGAGAAAATTGAAGATTTCTGCAACGTATTAGAAAAATATTTCCCACAACGACAAGTTTTGACGATGTGGGATTATACTTTAGTAGAAATATTAAAAAAAAATAGAAATACGGATAGAATTGTAAAAATAATGAATTAAGCAACTCCTTTTAATAAAACGCTTGCAGTCTTTAACATTTTATTATATATTAGCGGTTCTCTTCCCCCTTTTATTAAAATTTAGATTAATAGAATCTGTAAGGATATCTACATGATTTCCTTATAAACTTGACCAATGAAGCCAATTTATGAAATTTAAAATTACATTAAATAATATTTCAGGAAATATACTTCCCATCAACTATCAATATCCATTATCGGCTGCCATTTACAAAATATTAGCTAAAGGCGATGCGGAATATGCTAGCTTCTTACATGAAAAAGGGTACGGTAAGGGTTATAAATTTTTTACATTTTCGGATTTAAAATTCAAATACAAAAGAGAAAATGACCGGATGCTACTTTTGGATCCTAAGGTTGAATTCACGGTAAGTTTTCATCTTCCGGAAGCTTCTCGAACCTTTGTAGAGGGCTTGTTTAAATCTGAGAATATTGTGATTGCCGATAAGAATTCGAAGGTTGTTTTTCAGGTGCAATCTATAATTTCCTTGGATAATCCTTTAAAGGAATTTTCCCCTCAGGAATTAATGGAAGTCATCGTAAAGCCAACTTCAGCAATCGTGACAGGAATTAAAAATGAAAGAGGTCATTACGATTATTTACTCCCCGATGATAAGGAGTTTTTATCGAGTTTAATTTATGGATGGCGGAATAAAATCAGAGATGCTTATGATGTAGAAATTGCCGAACAGGCGATCCTGAGTATGGAATTGGAATATTATCAAAATCCATTTCGTATGCGATTGGTGCATATTAAATCCGACAGTCAAGCAGCGACAAAAATAAGAGGAAGTTTGAATTATAAATTGAAATTACGCGCTGAGCGACGGTTCATCGAACTTTTATTGAACGCCGGATTAGGACTCTATTCTGCGCAAGGAATGGGCAGTTTGGAGGTGGTGGATAAAAATGGGGATAAAAATTAAAACGACATTGTTTCAATTCCAAAAAGGTACGATTAATTTATCCCCGTGACAAATATATGTAAAATTAAAACTACATTTGATAATTATTTTATATATTGCGAATGAAACTTTATTATAATGACTGAAACAGATATAGATAAAACAAACTGGTACACCCACCCCACAGGCGACCCATTCGCTGATATTGGCGGATATGTGATTGAATACCTGCAAGAGAAAATGCCGGAAAAATCTGTTATGGAATTAATAGCATTTGCCACAGAAATCTATGTCAATAAATGGGATAACAACCTCCATAGTTTTTTCTTAAATTCAACGATTACCCATAATTCCAATAAAGGCAAGAAAGGTTATGATAAGACATTAGTGTATTATCAAGGGATGTTTACTAAAGCAGAGACAAATAAAGGGATATGGAAATGGGAAAATGAAAAATGGAATTTGATTGATGCAGAAAAAGGAATGTGCCGAATAACCTCACAGATTGGAAGTGTATTTTATTCTGCAAGAGACAATCATATTATGTCAGGGTCAGCGACATTAATTAACTTTCATCACGGCTTTGAAAGTGGTCTTCTCATGTCTAAAGAAGCCTTGATAAGAATATTTTTTGTCCCATTGGGTGTGGAACAATTGGGAGATAAAGTAGCCGTACTTACAAGCAATAAAGCGGAGATTACAAGATATTTTGTCAGAAAGAATGTAGATGAAAACTATAAAAGCATATCAAGCAATGCCTCCAAGTCCATTAACCGTTCAGAATTTTCAAATCCTGTAAATGGTATTTTTAATTATGCAGAACAGTGTATTCAAAATGTAATTACAGCAACTTTTAATGAAACAACCGGAACAAGCGAAACGAAGAATACCACCTTAAACTTATTTCATTTTACCAATTTTGGAGCAAGTCCCACAATTAATATACTAACCCTCCCGGCTACTGTATTTTCCTTTTATTCCTATTGTCTTTTACATCACAAGAAAGACTGGAACAATTTTATATTCCGGCAATACAGCAGCTCGAAGTTTAAAAATGCCATATACAATGCCCAATCTGAACAATGGACAAACAGTAAAGAGCAGTTGGGATTTGACAGCTACAAAACGTGGAAAAACAGGGCATTAGAGTTTTTACTAAATGGCAGCTACGAAAAATTCAGGAAATTAATATTATATCATAGCAAAAAAGAAATTTTCAATTTTCAAATTGTTGAACAATATCAAATTTATATCAGAAATATGGACAAACGTACACTTTCCAAAATATTGGAACTGGCAGATTTCATCATTGAGGACAGCAGTGACGATGAAATTAAAAAAGCAATAACCCGTATCAATGGGCAAAAAACAAGTAGTGCTCTTAGAAGATATTTGCTACAGTTGGTTGCTGACTACAACAGAAAGCATAGCGACCGAGAGAAGCCATTAATTACAATGGATGAATACGCAGAATATTTATTCCCTGATGGTACCTATTGGAATGAGATAAGGGATTTGCTTCTGATTGCTATCTATCAACGTTTGCACGAAATGAATAAGTCGGTAGATGTGGAATTGGAAGAACCAGATGAATTGGATAATGAATAATCTTTAAAATTAAATAAAATGAATTTAAAAACACAAGGATTCATCCTCTTGGATGTGGATGTAGTTGCATTAAACAATGCAGGAAAAAGTACAAGCAGTAATTTCGACAATGCTGTGGGTACAAAGAAAATTTATAAGAACGGTAGGACTTACACATATGTATCTGGCCAAGCATGGAGGTTTTGGTGGAGGGAAGCGTTGAAAGTAAATCATCGGTGGGAGCTATCGCCTGTCACAAGAGATACTAAAATAGCCTTTACTGATGCTGACCCAATTCGATATGCCGACGATGATGTCTTTGGTTATATGAAAGCAGCTAAAGACATTGTAAGAGACGATAAGGGCAATCCCGTATTGGACAAAAAAGGCAAAGAAAAGAAAGAAGATGTAACAGTAACAAGAGTTTCTCCTCTTAAAAACTCTGTAATAGTCTCTGTTACGAGTGTTTCAACAGTAGAGAATTGGTCAAGCATGGCGCGCCAAGAAGGGGACAGTGTACCTTATAGTAAAGAAGAATATTCTGCAATAATGAAAGGAATGTTTTCTTTAGATTTAGCTCAAGTAGGGACTTTTTCAAGTTACAATAAAACGGGTTTTAAGAATCTTACAGACAAACAAAAAGAAACAGCTATTGCAAATGGAGCCATAGAAGTCAATGATCCCTTCGTAAAAACCAAATCGGGTGAACAACAAAAATTGGTGCGGTTAGAAAGATCAACCCGGGAAAAGAGAATAGTTGATACAATCGCTGCATTGAAAACAATCTCTGGAGGAGCTATGCAGACCAATAATATGGCTGATGTTACTCCGAAATTTATTATTCTCGCTACAACAAACTCTGGGAATCATCCATTTTCGCATATCGCAGTTGGAGAAGGGCAAAGAAGCGAAAGAGCAGTGTTAAATATCGAAGGCATTAAAGAGGTTTTAAACGATTATAAAGACCAGATTCAAGGCGATGTTTTCATTGGGAAACGTAGCGGGTTTTTAGATGAGTATAATGATGAATTAAAAAAACTTGCTGACGAATTTGAAAATGTAAAACTACTTAGTGTAAATCAGGCAATTGACCAATATTGCAAACAAGTAAAAACACAACTGCCTTGATATGGAAGTGTATAAAATTGATATTGAAAGCTGGACGGCGAGTTTTCGCTATCCCAACCTGATTAGTGGTATGCAACCTACTTTGGAAGTACCTCCGCTAAGTACAGTGTTGGGGTTAATCAATGCCGCTGCTGGAAAATACCTCAGACATAATGACCTGAAAATTGGTTACTATTTTGAGTATGAAAGCGAGGGAGAGGATTTGGAAACCATTTACCAAATCAGCAGTAAAAATGGCAAGCCTACCAATAATGCAAAATCCAATATCATTTACAGAAAGTTTTTGTTTAATAATTTTTTAAGAATCTATACTACTGATGTTGAAATAAAAAATTATTTGACTCAACCTCATTTCCAGTTATTGTTAGGCAGAATGAATGATTTGGCTACGGTAACTAATATTTCTGAAAAAGAAGTTTTGGAAAAGAATGAATACAGTTCCAATATAAGAGGACAGATAATTCCGTTCAAATATCATTTACCGGGACAAATTCAAGCTTTACCGAAGTATTTTACAGATGAGTTTCCCCGAAAGAACTTGGGAACAGAACCTTTTAGCGTGGTAAGCTGCAAGTCCAACAGGATTGAAACCGAATTGCCTACATTTAAAGATATTTTGCCTAATGGTAAGGAGGTGGACATCTTCTTTCATGAGCTAAACTTTGAATAGATGACACTAATAGCAAAATCAAAAGATAAAAACAGTAGCCAACCTCCAATAAGCCTGAAAGAGCATATTGAAGATTGCTTATTGGTATTTGATTTTATAAAAAGTGCATTTCCTAAAGCGGCTGAAGTTTCAAGACTTGGAGAAAGGTTTTGGGGTATTCTTAAACTCGCAATTATTTTTCATGATTTGGGGAAATCACATCGGGAATTTCAGAAATTGCTGAACAGGCAACCTAACCAATGGAAATTTCAACGACATGAATTGTTTTCTATTCCATTTGTAGAAGCAATCAAAGAGTTGAACGATGAAGTAAGGCATATCCTTAAACTGGTCATTGCAGGTCATCACAAGGATTTTGAAACATTACAGAAACAATTAGCATTCTATCATACAGAAAACAATTTTGGAATGTTGCCTGCGGTCGATGAGCAGAAAAGTTTTGAGCAATCGTTTTTAGAAAATGTAACAGTCGATGAAGTTATTCAGTTACTCGAGGAATTTGATATAAGATTAAGCAATATTAAACCAAACACTCTCGAAGGGCTGATTCGGATTTACAACAAAAAACCTTTTACCGATGAACATTCGAGCTATCTACAACTGATGCTTCTGTTTGGGGGATTGAAATGGTGCGACCATTTAGGTTCAGCAAAAGTTACTAAGTTGGAAAATCTTGAAACAACAGATTTTGACTTTTTAGAAAAGAAGCGTCTGCAACTTAAAAAATCAGGATTTGATTTTTATCAGCATCAAATAGACTGTTCTAAGATTTTTGGGAATTTGATTTTAACCGCACCAACCGGCTCCGGAAAAACAGAAAGTGCAATATTGTGGTTAAAATCGCAGTTCGACCATTTCGGGCAAGGTCGTGTATTTTATATCTTGCCCTTTACCGCATCTATTAATGCGATGTTTGAACGTTTAGGTGCTGACCTGGGAAAAGATAAAGTAGGAATGCTGCATGGAAAATTAAGTAATTATCTCAATAATTATTTTGACGATTTGCAGTATAGCCTTGATGATAAAAAAGAAAATATTGACACTTTACGAAGCAAATTTAAAAGTATTGCGACTCCTTTAAAAGTAGTTACGCCTTTCCAGTTATTAAAGCATTTATTTGGATTGAAAGGTTACGAACAAGGTTTTCTTGAAATGACGGGAGCTTATTTGATATTTGATGAAATCCATGCTTATAATCCTGAAACATTTGCCCAAATAAAAATTTTATTGGAGCTTTTAATCAATAAATTTCAGGCAAAAGTGATGATAATGACAGCGACTATGCCTCAATTCTTTTTAAAAGAATTGGAGCAAAGTATTGGAGCATTTGATAGAGTTACTGCAAATGCACAATTATATGAGTATTTCAAAAGGCATAAAGTCATACTTAAAGAAGGCTTATTAAGCAATTCGCTTGACGAGATTAAAACAAAGTTGAAAGAAGGCAAAAAAGTATTAGTTGTTTGTAACACCGTTAAATCCTCACAAAAAGTTTACAAAGAGCTAAAAACTGCGATTGGCAATAACAAATCAGTACTGTTGCATGGTTCATTCTCAGGAGTAGACCGTTCAGTCAAAGAGAAGAACTTAAAGGGCGAACAAATTCAATTACTTGTTGGTACACAGGCAATTGAAGTCAGTTTGGATATTGATTATGACATGATTTATACAGAGCCCGCCCCTATTGACGCATTGATACAAAGATTTGGCAGGGTTAACAGGAAAAGAGAAAAAGGAATTTGTCCTTGCTATGTCTTTACACAAAATGAGGAAAGTGATTTTTACATCTATAACAAAGATATAATTACAAGAACCCTTGATGTACTTCAAAAAATTGAGAAAGAAGGCGGTGTCATTGACGAAAGTTTATTACAAAAAACAATTGATGAGGTTTATCCCAATTGGAATGTAACAGACAAAAAGAAATTCGACAACCAATATGCTTATTTAAAAGAAGCATTGAAATTGTTAAGTCCTCTAAAGAAAAACAAACATAGTGAAGAGGATTTTTATAAACAGTTCGACGGAATTAAGATTTTACCGCAAGCGAACAGAACTGTATATGATGAATACCTGAATACATTTGATTTCATTAGTGCAGAAAGCCAAAAGGTTCAAATCAGAAAAGGGCGATTTGCTCAATGGAAAAATGAAGGTTTTTTAAAGCAAGATATCTCTCTAATTTCAAACCAAAATAAGTTATTAGAGCAACGAAACTGGCTGACCAATAAAAAATATTGTCCGGATTTGGGTTTGATTGCAGATGAAGAAGATCCATGGATAACAAGTGAAATTTGGTGAATATTAGTGACTATGACCATCAACGCTACGCTTATCAACCTTTACAATGTTTGTCCTCGAGAATGTTGGTTTCACGCAAACGGAATTAACATGGAGCAGACCTCTGATTTGGTAGCAGACGGTAAAGTAGTCGAGGAAGAATCCTATTTACAACGAAGTGATAAATACTCGCAGATTGAGCTTACTTATGATTACAAGGGAGTTTTATTAACCGGGAAAATTGATTTTTATGATACCAAAAACAAAATCATACACGAAACCAAAAGAAGTAATAAGGTAGAACAAGCGCATATTTGGCAAGTAAAGTTTTATTTGTGGTTGCTGGAACTCAATGGAATTGAAACAGAAAAGGGTATCATAGAATATCCAAGATTGCGAGAAAGAGAAGAAGTGTATCTGGATGAAGAGGATATAAACTATCTAAAAAAAACAATTAAAAATATTAAAACATTAGTAAATCAAACAGAATGCCCTCCCGTGCTTAATACAAAAATTTGTAAATCATGCAGTTATTATGATTTTTGTTATGCAGGGGAATTATTATTATGAAAAAATCCTACTACCTCTTCAATCCCGGACGCCTCAGCAGAAAAGACAACACCTTGAAGTTCGTTCCTGTTGATGCGGAAGGCACGGAAGGTCCGGCGAAGTATTTGCCCATTGTGGGAATAAAAAACTTGTATTGCTTTGGGTCCTTGGATGCCAATTCGGCAATGTTCAATTTCCTTGGGAAAAATCAAATTCCGGTTCACTTTTTTGATTACTACGAACATTATACCGGAAGTTTTATGCCCAAAGATTTTTTGTTGAGTGGAAAAGTGCTTATTGAACAGGTAAAATGTTACACTTCACATAAAAGGCGAATGCAGCTTGCCAAGTTGTTTGTTGAAGGTGCTGCTGCCAATATGTTGCGAAATCTCAAATATTATCAAAACCGCGAGCGGGATGTTTTAGAACAAATCACTATGATCGAGGCTTATAATCTGGAAAAAGAGGCAGCAGATAAAATTGATGCCTTAATGGGCTGGGAAGGCAATATGCGAATGGTATATTATAGTGCATTTGAAAAAATAATACCGGATTTTAAGATGGGAAATCGAATAAAACAACCGCCTTCCAATGAGGTAAATGCCTTGATTTCATTTACAAATATGATGTGTTACACCTTGTGTCTGGATGCTATTTATCACACCCAACTGGATCCGACAATCAGTTACTTACACGAACCCGGATACAGGAGATATTCTTTGGCATTGGACGTTTCAGAAATTTTTAAACCTATTTTGGTAGATCGATTAATTTTCTCCTTGTTAAACAAAAAAATATTGAGTGAGAAGGATTTTGAAAAAAAAATGAATTATTGCCTGCTAAACCATTCCGGAAGGAAAAAAGTATTGCGCTCGTGGGAAGAACGTTTGAACCAAACTATAAAACATCGAAAATTGAATAAGCATGTGAGCTACAAACACTTGGTTAAGCTGGAAGTTTATAAATTGATCAAGCATATCATGCAGATAGAACCCTACCGACCTTTTAAAGCTTGGTGGTGAGTGATGAGCTAAATAAAGGACGACAACGTGGAAATTGCTTATAATATTTAGATAAAATATTCCATCAATTATGTACATTATCCTAGTTTACGACATCGGGGAACGCAGAGTAGGCAAAATGTTGAAATTATGTCGGCAGTATTTGAACTGGATTCAGAATTCTGTTTTTGAAGGATCGTTAACTCCTTCGAAATTACGTGAATTAAAATTTGAAGCTAAAAAAATTATGGATGAAGAACACGACAGTATTATTATTTTCACGAGTAATAATGAAGATTGGCTTAAAAAAGAGGTTATGGGTCGGGAAAAGAACGAGCTTGACACTTTCCTTTAATCGTCGGTCTTACCTTGAGCTACTGGTTTGTTCACAAGGTCTTTGACATCTTGTTTTTATTAATTGAAGATCAGTGTTTTATATAGTCGTCGCAGTCCCAATGATTTTATCGAAATGGTCTGCGACGATTTTTAGTATTTTAAAATACGCTTAAATAAATTGTATTGAATTGAGTTTCAATATATTTTTTTGCTTATTTTCACGACTCTTAATCGCACCATATTGGAATTGAAATGAAAGATGATGTTATGCAGGAGATTGAATACTCTCTCTTAATCGCACCATATTGGAATTGAAATTTATTGCTGTTCTTTAATTCTGTCTTTACTTGAACTCTTAATCGCACCATATTGGAATTGAAATTCCATTGCTCGGAACGTGCGACGTTCCATTTCATCGCTCTTAATCGCACCATATTGGAATTGAAATAAGAAATTCCCGGAAACTTAAAAGACTTGGTGTCTCTCTTAATCGCACCATATTGGAATTGAAATTAATTAAAAACAGCGGAAAAACCTCGCTCGTTTAAAACTCTTAATCGCACCATATTGGAATTGAAATCAGAAGAAATAGAAGGCATCAACACACATAGATTGGCTCTTAATCGCACCATATTGGAATTGAAATTAAGCATCAACTATTTGAATAGAATTTGGTTCAAGCTCTTAATCGCACCATATTGGAATTGAAATTTAAAAAGACACTCACCTTGTCGTTCACGTTCACTTCTCTTAATCGCACCATATTGGAATTGAAATGCCATCAGATTATTAAAATCTCCAATCGCACTCATTCTCTTAATCGCACCATATTGGAATTGAAATCGAAATATACCCTGATGAAAGCAAGCACAAAAATGACTCTTAATCGCACCATATTGGAATTGAAATGAAGTTACACCCGTCGACCCAACAGATATAGAGATTCTCTTAATCGCACCATATTGGAATTGAAATGGCGCTACAGCAGTGGAATTTGATAAACTGAAACAACTCTTAATCGCACCATATTGGAATTGAAATTACAGAACCAGGGAACCTTGTAGGTGGATTTCCAGCTCTTAATCGCACCATATTGGAATTGAAATATAAGTACAATTTTGACAACCCTATTGATGCTGTTCTCTTAATCGCACCATATTGGAATTGAAATAGTCCGGCAATGATTTGACTCCAATCGGTCTGTTGTCTCTTAATCGCACCATATTGGAATTGAAATATACCGATTGTTTGAATTCCTCCCATCCGAGCGTATTCTCTTAATCGCACCATATTGGAATTGAAATATAAGTACAATTTCGATAATCCTATTGATGCTGTTACTCTTAATCGCACCATATTGGAATTGAAATGAAGTTGAAAAACGATATGGACTTGTTTCACAGGGACTCTTAATCGCACCATATTGGAATTGAAATACTTCTGGAAGGATATGCGGAATAGAAAATTGGGAGCTCTTAATCGCACCGTATTGGAATTCACACAACATATTT
>JAAYLC010000191.1 GCA_012522045.1 Bacteroidota bacterium | reverse complement strand
GGATAAACATCAACAAATCCTGAAGCAATTTCTCCGCCTGCATTTTCAATAATTAATGCAGCAGCTCTTTTCAATACGTTCACAGTATTGCTGATATCTGTATTCTTTTCAAACCTTATGGCAGAATCGGTTCTTAAATCGTGCCTGAAAGAAGTCTTTCTGATAGAAACCGGGTTAAACCAGGCACATTCTAAAAAAATATTTACAGTAGATTCTGTTACTCCACTTTCGCTTCCTCCAAAAACTCCGGCAATGCATAAAGGCCTGGAATCAGCATCGCAAATCATCAGGTCTTCACTGCTTAGTTTGCGCTCTTTGCCATCAAGGGTAATAAATTTAGTGTCTTCGGGAAGATTTTCAACTCTTATGCCTTTGCCACCTATTTTATCATAATCAAAAGCATGAAGCGGAAGGCCGGTTTCATGCAAAACAAAATTGGTAATATCTACAATATTATTAATCGGTCGCTGGCCTATTGCCCTTAGTTTATTTTGTAACCATTCCGGAGATTCTTTAACCTGAATGTTTTTAATAGCAACCCCGCTGTACCTTTTACATGCAGTTTTATTTACTATTTCAACTGAAATTTTCAGGTCTTCCGATTGAGGTTTAAGCGCATTATTATTAAATGGAGATTTTACCCTGTACTCTGTTTTTTCATGATGGGTAAAATAAGCGCATAAGTCACGCGCAACACCCAAATGACTCATAGCATCCATTCTGTTAGGAGTAAGGCCGATCTCATAAACAAAATCGTGGTAGGTTTTATAATAAACCGAGGCCGGTGACCCGGGCACAGCATCTTCAGGAAGAATGATAATTCCATCATGACTTTCCCCTATTCCGATTTCATCCTCTGCGCAAATCATTCCTTCGCTTTCCACCCCCCTTATTTTAGCCTTTTTCATCTTCAAAGGCTCACCGTTTACGGGATAAATGGTAGTACCTATTGGGGCCACAATTACTTTTTGCCCTGCCGCCACATTAGGGGCACCACAAACAATAGACAAAGGTTTTTCACCGCCTGTATTTACTGTGGTAATTTTTAATTTATCTGCGTTGGGGTGTTTATCACAAGTAAGAACTTCGCCAATAACAAGTCCTTTAAGTCCGCCTTTAATATTTTCATAAGCCTCCAATCCTTCCACTTCCAGGCCAACAGATGTTAATACCCTGCTTAATCTTTCAGGGTCTGATTTAAAAGGGAGATAATCATTCAGCCAATTGTAAGAAATCCTCATGCTTAAAAAATATTATTGCACAAAGATAAACAAAGATCAATTGTTAATTGTCAATTGTTAATTGTCAATGGTCGTTGGTTAATTGTCAATTTTTAATTGTCAATTGTTAATGTCTTTAGTAGCAACCTAAAAATTTCAACCACTTGAAAATATCCAATGCTATGCGAAACTCAGCATAACATTTCCGATGCTTTGCGAAGTTCAGCATAACAATTCGAATCCCTTCTTCAATCAATTGACCATTTACAATTAACAATTAGCTGCGCGGCTCAGCATAACAAATCATAATTCGAAATTCATAAATTCCTAAGATCCTAAACTAATTAACTATTGACAATTAGCTGAGAGACAAAGTGAAACAATATGCCATCAGTGGAAATAAAATATCTGAACCCTGTATCTATTTAAATGCTTGTATTCTGTAATATTTATTACCTGAAATTACCGTGAAACAAGCATTTTTAAATAAAATAATTCTGTAAGTTTTACCCAATCTGATTCATAGAGTTTTATTGAAACAACCAAATTTTTTAAGCTAAATCTTTTCACAACATAAATGTGAATAATCCGAAGGAAAACCCTGAAATTTGTGCATAAGCTCAAATTTTATGTGGACAGACAGGGGGATGTATGTGGATAAACATGTGAAATAGGTATGGATAAACTTTTAATCAATTAATGGAAGGCTTATCAGTTTAATGCTATTATATTCGCCCTCCGGCTAATGAGTTAACAT
>JAAYLC010000115.1 GCA_012522045.1 Bacteroidota bacterium | reverse complement strand
GTTTTATACAATGGTAAACACTGATGATTTTAGTAACAGGCTGCAATTTTTATTGGAAACTCATGAATTATCGGCTGCAACTCTAGCTGAAGAAATCGATATTAATCGTTCTACCTTATCTCATTTGCTTTCCGGAAGAAATAAACCCAGCTTGGATTTGATTGTAAAACTTCATCAACGATTTCCTGATTATTCGTTATCATGGTTAATTTTGGGAAAAGAAGATTCACACTCCGCCCCTTCTTTTTCAAAGACAACAGATGCAGAAATTCGAAAAGAAGAAATTCCAATTCAAAATTCTCCGAAACCTAAAAGTAAAATAACTGAAGAAAAAAAAATGAATACATCCATAATAGAGCGCATTGTCATTTTTTATGTTGACGGGACTTTCAAAGAATATCAAAATGTGTAGTATCTCAATAAAAATCACGAAATTTGCGCAAAATTGCTTAAAATGCGTGTGCTCATATCTTTTTCTTTTTTAATAATTCTTTTTACCGGTTGTTATAATAAAGATCGAAATTGTGATGATTTTCGAACAGGCAAATTTGAGTTTGAAGCAATTTCAGGTACAGAAATATTTCGAACTACTATTGTTCGAAACGATTCTATAGAAATTGATTATTTTGATGGAAAAATTGATACTTCCTCCATCCGGTGGATTAATAATTGTGAATATATTTTGAAGAAAATTAATCCGCGCAATCAAGCGGAAAAAAAAGCAATTCACATCAAAATACTTTCTACAACCGAAAATGAATACACCTTTGAATTTAAAGAAGTAGGGAAATCTACAAGCAGTCAGGGAACTGCGAGACGTGTTCGGGATTAAGTGGGGTTTTTTCTGTTTTTCAACAGCTGATTTTGCTGTTCCAATAGCTTTTCAATATTTGAAAGAAGCTGAATATCTTTAGGAGTTTCCGCAACAACTTCTTCAGCTTCGATTTTTTCCTCTTTTTTACGAATGGAGTGAATTAATTTTAGCATCATAAAGATTGTAAATGCAATAATCACAAAATCAATCATCACCTCTATTAATTCTCCATATCCGATTGCTACTTCTTCAGATTCGGCAGATTTTGGACGCAGAACATATTTTTTATTGGAGAGTTTTACACCTTCGGTCATAAGGGAAAGCGGAGGCATAATCACGCTTTTGACGATGGTACTAACAATATTATTAAAAGCAGTTCCAATAATGATTCCGACTGCCATATCAATCATATTGCCTTTAATCGCAAAATTTTTAAATTCCTGATAAAATGAATTTATCCTTTTTTTAGCTGCCATACGAACAAAAAATAAGGTGAAAATATAAATGCTTAAGTTTAATTCTTATTTGATTTTTCAATTCTCTTTTTTGCGTGAAAAAGCGCTAGTTGAAATTGAGTTTCCAAATCCATTTCAGAATTATCGATTTCAATAGCGTCTAAAGCTTTTATTAATGGCGAATTATTCCTCGTTGAATCCATTTTGTCACGTTCATTTAAATTATCTAAAACCTCTTGAAAATCTACGGATTTATCAGCTTCTAACAATTCGGCATATCGCCTTTTTGCTCTTACTTCCGGTGAAGCAGTCATGAAAATCTTCAATTCAGCATCGGGGAAAACTACGGTTCCAATATCGCGTCCATCCATTACCACACCTTTTGATTTACCCATTTGTTGTTGGAGTTGAACCAATTTGGTTCGTACTTCCGGAAGTTTGGCAACAGAACTTACAAAACGAGACACTTCCAATTTTCGAATTTCATGTTCCACATCAACATCGTTTACAAACATATGCGCTTTAATCCATTCCGGTTTTTTTATGAATTTGAGTTCAAGCGATGGTAATAATTCAATAAGTTGTGCTTTGTGAAAGAAACCATCTCCAATCAATCCTTCTTTTAATGCCACCCAAGTAATCGCTCTGTACATTGCTCCGGAATCTACATAAATATATCCCAAAGCTTCTGCTAATTGTCTGGCAAGCGTGCTTTTTCCGGTTGAAGACAAACCATCAATTGCGATGGTAATATTTTTTTGTTTTTGCTTATGTGTTGTCCTTATTGCAAGTCTACGT
>JAAYLC010000099.1 GCA_012522045.1 Bacteroidota bacterium | reverse complement strand
ATCCGAATTTCTGGATTTTGTATCGGAACTGAAAAATAAGCATCGCTTAAATCGCTTCTATGAATGCCGATTTTTTTAATTTTTGAGGATTGGTGGCAAAAAATCAAGGGTTGTGCAACGGTTACCAATGTTGTGCAATCGTGCTTTATTTTCTTTCGTCCGTGCGTAGGGAAAGACACACTCTTTGACAAGCTTTGGCAGGTGAGGTTGGCTTGAGCGGCTTGGTAATGTGTGTGGCTGTGAAGCGTGGGCTTTATGTCTTAAAGTTTCTGTCATTACCCTACTTTCTGATTGTAAAGATGTTCTTGAAATTCAATAAATAAACTTCGAATTTCTGGAATCTCCCCTAAAATTTCTCTTGCATCTTGCAAAGACTGATATTTGTTTTGTAGTAATATTGGTAACTTTTCTTGGTCAAGTTCGTCAACACCTGTTTCAATGTATTTATTCAAAACGAACGAGATAAACTCCTTTTGCTTTTCGTTGATTAAAGCAAAAATAGTAGCTTCAGCCGCTTTAGCTCTAGACTCTCTTGTCATTGCAATATAGTCACCATTAAAGACATATTCCAAAACGTCATATAAGTCACTATTTTCCATATTAACCAGCTTCTGTAAAGTAACCAAATCTGATTTCGGAAAACCTACCTCTTCAAGTTTTTCTAATAAGGTTCTTCGGGTTATAGGGTTACTCCAGAGTTTGCGCAATTCTTCTTCATCTTTAAAAAGCTTTGGCAATTCACCAAACAGATTGTTTAAAAACTCTTCTGCCGAAACAGGCTTGCCGTCCGCACTCCAAAAGGAAGTTTGTACAGTATGTTGAATCGTTCTTTCTTTTCCGTCTCTTAGTTTGACCTTAACTCTTTTCTTTTTGGGTCTTGGCTCGTCAGGTTCTGAAGCTGTTGGCGGTTCTTTTGGTTCTGCTGGTGGATAAGGTTTCGGTTCTCTCGGTTCTGGTTCCAATGGTTCTCCGTCCCATTCAGGGTCAGAGAAGTGTTTATAAGCATCTACAAAATCGTAAATGGTGAAAAACTCTTTGCCGTCAAATAGGCGAGTGCCACGACCAACAATTTGTTTGAACTCAATCATGGAGTTTACTGGACGAAGCAATACGATATTGCGAATGTTCCTTGCATCAACTCCTGTAGAAAGTTTTTGCGAGGTGGTCAGAATGGTAGGAATTGTTTTTTCGTTGTCTTGAAATTCCCGCAACAGTCTTTCGCCCTCTTGCCCGTCATTAGCCGTTACACGTACGCAATAAAAAGGATCTTTACTTTTAGCATTCTGATTGACTAAATCTCTAATCAATGCCGCATGTGCTTGATTGGCACAAAAGATTATTGCCTTTTCATTTTGGTTAGCTTCATCTAAAAATATGTTTACCCGCTTGGCTTCTCGCTCTACAATTTCAATCGTTCGATTAAAGTCTTTTTCTTCATACAATTTGCCTTCTTCAATTTCGCCTTCTACAATCGTGTCGTCTGAAGTATAGCGGTAATCATCCAAAGTTGTTTTGATGCGTTTTACTTTGAATGGCGTTAAGAAACCATCATTAATTCCTTCTTTTAGTGAATAGATGTAAACAGGCTCACCAAAATATTTGTAAGTATCTGCATTATCATCTCGTTTGGGTGTAGCGGTCAATCCGAGTTGTACAGCAGGACTGAAATACTCTAAAATTCCACGCCAATTGCTTTCGTCATTTGCTCCGCCTCGGTGACACTCGTCAATGATAATGAAATCAAAATAATCTTCTGGGTAATCTCCAAAGTAGGGTGCAGGTTTTCCCTCTGCATCCGTGCCACTCATAAAAGTTTGAAAAATGGTAAAGAAAATACTCCCATTGGTGGGTACTCTACCTTTTTTCTTTATCTCATTCGGCTTAATTCTTACCAAAGCATCTTCGGGAAATGCTGAAAAAGAATTGAAAGCTTGGTCAGCTAATATGTTTCTATCGGCTAAAAATAATATTCTGGGTCTTCTGGCTGGTTCATTTGGTCGGTGAGCTTGTTGAACCGTCCAACGGGTTTGAAACAGTTTCCATGCAATTTGAAAGGCAATGGCGGTTTTACCCGTTCCTGTAGCCAGGGTAAGTAAAATGCGGTCTTTTCCACTTGCCAATGCTTCCAAAGCGTTTTTAACGGCTATCTCTTGATAGTAGCGCAACTGCCAAGTGCCACCTTTATCTTCAAACGGGACATTGGCAAACTTTTCTCTCCACTCGTTTTGTTCTGCAAATGTTTTGTTCCAAAGTTCTTCAGGGCTTAAAAAATCTGAAACCAAGCCTTCCTCACCTGTTTTCATACAGATTTGGTAAATCTCTTTTCCGTTGGTGCTGTAAGTAGTGTCT
>JAAYLC010000240.1 GCA_012522045.1 Bacteroidota bacterium | reverse complement strand
TTCATGTTTTGTTAATGTTAAAGGATTACATTAGGGGAAAATGAATTAAATAGAATGGCGCACAAGTGGGATATATACGCCATATCTTACTGTTGAGATTCGTTTATAACCATGTTAGGGATAATTTGAAAAAATGGAAAAACTTTTTTACAATGACTATTTGAGAAATTTGTCTGAGAAATTTTTGCGAAGATTAGATGAAATTTCTGGAGTTTACGGTTTTGAGTATGGCATCGAATTCGAATTAGCAATTTGTGAAATTCTTCGGGCATTTTTACCAGATAAATATGGAGTAAGCCGAGGTTTTGTTGTAACAAAAGAAGGTGAGATGGCAGGTGATGATATAATAATTTATGACCAACAAAGATTCCCTACTTTGAGAAATAACAGCAAGCTTGATTTTGCAAAAAAAGAACAAATACCTGTGGAAGCTGTTTTTGCCTATTTTGAAATTAAACACACGTTAGTTCTCAACAATGAAGATTCAAGATCAAGTATTAATTACGCAGTGGAACAAGTAAAAAAGGTAAAAGAATTATGTAATCGGCGGGAAAAAGTTGGAATATATCAAATTGACCCGCATTTACCGGAAATACCAAATTCAATAAAGTGTAATGATTTACCTAATTATAGAAATCCAATATTTACAGGAATTATAAGTAGATATGTTGCTGATACAGATTCCAAAAATCGGATTGCGGATGTTGACCAAATTTATCAATTATCATTCAATAGAGATATAGATCATTCTAATGATAATCCAGAATTAATAATTTTAGGAAAGTCAAATTACTTGGCTACGGGATATTACAAAAAGGATAACAAAGAAGAAGGAATTGAAACTTTATTTCACATAAGAGATAAAATACAATTTTATGGAATTTATAAATCTGAAAATTTAGCCTATGGTATATTGCTGGCTTATCTAATGAATGCAATCGATTTTATTAGATTGGGAAAAATGCCTTGGACAAGTATGATCAATCAACTTGCTTTGGGCAAAAAAACTACCCCTAACAAAACCTAAAAGCAAGCGGGCAGAAAGTGCTACATTTGAAAATACTACATCTAAAAAAACTCCGTAACGGTTGACAAAGACGCAGGTTCCAAAGCCCGCCAACTTTTAGCCAAACCGTTACAAGCAACCTTAGGACGACACTCAAGAAGAAAATATGTTTACTAAAGAACAAGAAAAACTACTCGACAATTTTGCAGACAAGAGCGACCAATTATTTGACTTGGGTGTTATTTCTACGGACAGTTTTACCGGTGAAATTGGAGAGTATGTTGTTTGCAAACACTTCAACCTTAAAAAATCGAACAGAGTAACACAAGCGGTTGACGGTTTTTCTGTTTCAGGAGAAAAATATCAAGTTAAAGCAAAGGTCGTTTCAAGAAACAATTTCAGTTACAACTTAAAAGACTTACCGACAGACCTCTTTGACATTTTAGCAATCGTTTATTTTGACAATCTATATACACCATTAAAAATCGTTGTAATTCCTTCAAAAAAAATTAAGAATAGAGAAGTAAAGATTTCAAGTTCGACAATTTCAAACTTTGAAAATATTGATGGAGCAAAAATCAAAATTCCTATAAAAGTCAAGACAGCCATAAACGAATTTGCAGTTGCCTACAATAGTTTAGAAAAAGCAGAAATTATTCGTAGCAGACGAATTGTAGGTGACATTGGAGAATTTTATGCTTGCCGAAAACTTAACCTTATTCAAAGCGAAAACAGAAACGAGAAAGGAATTGACGCAAGACACGAAAACGGATTGACATTTGAGATTAAAACAAGGCGTGTTTACGAGAGCGGACGAAGGGTAAGCGAAACGAGACGACTAAATAATTTAGTTGGTAAAACAGCAGACTATTTGATAGTTGTTACACTTGACAGGTCTTTTAAATGTGCAGGTATGTGGTTAATACCTATGCAAAATCTGACAAATCCGAAATCAGCAAACCTAAAAGTAGTAAACACGACAGTTGGAACAATGAACGTAATTCCAAGCAAAATTTCTTGGTTACAGACAGGTGTTAAGTTCAAAGGATTTGACTTAAAAAAAAGCCCTAACCAAATCAACAAAATCTAAGTCGACCACAAAGACATCACTAACAAAAAGAGAAACAACTAAGAAATCAACAACCAAGACAATTAACAAACCCAAAATATATGCACAACCAACACCAACTTTTGACAACAATAATTATAACAATTTCGGTTGTGGTGGTTGTTTCAGTTGGACAATTATTATTATTGTATTGCTTATGCTAATTGGGTATTTAACAGACGGAAAATGAGAAAGGCAGCTTGTAACACGGGTAACCGTTGCACAACCCTTGATTTTTTGCCACCAATCCTCAAAAATCAAAAAATCGGCATTCATAGAAGCGATTTAAGCGATGCTTATTTTTCAGTTCCGGTACAAAATCACAAAATTTGGGTGGCTTAAAAACGAGCTTTTGAGGTCGTGGAAAAGTGTTTTTAGATCAGTGTATATTTTCCCTTGTTGCTGGGAAACAACTTGGGCTAAAACACTCGGTTTTTTCACGATAAAACGCAGGTATTTCTTCAAATTATACGTGAGTGCTGCCATCATTATGTGTTTGTTTGCCTGAGGCATTCCTCGCGAGTTGATTCGTCTCATATTGTGGTGGTTGATGAGTATAATTGAAAATTGAGAGTTGAAAATTGAGAGAACAGATTATGTAAACTAAACTCACATTCACCATTCACCATTAATCATTAATCATTATTTTGTTGAGGCGTGAAGGGTTTTTTAATTGAAAAATGAGAGTTGAAAATTGAAAGTTTTTTACTGAGCTTCCCTAAATAGCATTGACCATTAACCATTAACCATTTATCATTAATCATTATTTTATTTTTCCTTTGTTAAAAAGTCTTAAAATATTCTTGTTTTGTTAATGTTAAAGGATTACATTTGGGGAAAATGAATTAAATAGAATGGCGCACAAGTGGGATATATACGCCATAAATCCCGTTGAGATTCGTTTATAACCATGTTGTGTATAATGTGAAAAACTCTCAAATACAGAATTATGAATAAAATTTCAGAGTGGATTGACAAGATTATTGAGGACTTAGTAAATCCGAATATAAAACTAAGCGACACTTTACTTAAAGTCCAAGTTCTATCTTTTAAAATTGAAAATGCAACACTCAAAAATTGGGCAGAAGGAGAGATTAATGGATATGTTGGAAAAGATAAACCAGAATACAGGCGAATTCCATCCGCTATAATGGGAAATCTTATTCAGGATGGAGGCTTTAGAGGTATATGGACAAAAAAAAATACATTACTACCTGTTGAATATTTGGAAAGTAGAGTTCGTGATAGGCTAATGTCAATTAAAATGGATTCAAGTGTTGCAGAACTCGAAAGAATGATTGAAAGCAAAGGCTCGTACCAAGTATATTTACCTCATATTATATGCCAAGAGTTTTCAAAAATTATGAGTCCTTGGCACGTTGATTCTGCTTGGCAAAAAATCAGTTTGAATTCAATTGAAGGAATTTTGAGTACAATAAAATCTACTCTATTGAACTTTCTATTAGAGTTAAATAAAGAATTTGGGGATAATGATAACTTATCGATTATGAAGAAAAAAGAGGAGATTAACAAAATATTCAATAAAACGATTGGTAATATTTCAGGAGAACATATTAATATAACACTTGGAAATAGCACAGCTCAAACAATCAATTCCGGAGATAATTCTATAACAAATGTGGCCGTTGGAGAAAATCTTAACCAACAAATTGAGATTAAAACTGAAATTGAAGATTTTTTAAAAATCTTAAAGGGGAATATTGATAAGTTAGACTTACCATTAGATGAAAAAGAAGATATTTTAAACGAAATAACAAGGGTTGAATCTCAATTAAATAGAGAAAATCCTAAAATAAATATTGTTGAAGCTGCATTAAACACTATAAACGGAATTTTGACAGGTATTACTGCTAATGCATACACACCAATAGTTTTAGAAAAATTAACGGATTTAATTGGAAGATTCTGAATAAACACTACACACAACACGGGTAACCGTTGCACAACCCTTGATTTTTTGCCACCAATCCTCAAAAATCAAAAAAATCGGCATTCATAGAAGCGATTTAAGCGATGCTTATTTTTCAGTTCCGATACAAAATCCAGAAATTCGGAT
>JAAYLC010000142.1 GCA_012522045.1 Bacteroidota bacterium | reverse complement strand
TTAATTGCAGTAGCTAACAAATTGCTTAAACAGGCATTTGCGATTGCAAAAAGTGGGTTGCCTTATGAAGAAAATTTTGTTTCGAAATTAAACTAAAAAGACTTGGTTTTTAACTCAGATCTTTGTTAGGAACAGTTTTTTATTCCGTTGTTTTTAAATGTTTTATATAATTATTCAAAAGTCCTTTTATTTGTTCAGATGCGACTGGATTCGCAGAATGAACTTTGAATTTTAAATTTTGTAAATCCAAGCCTGATTCATAAACCAACCATTTTGCAGCAGCTAAACCATCAGGTGCAACTTTTCCATCTTTTCCTAATCCAAGGTCATTGTCGAAACTTATATAACTAGGAAGTCCGTTGGTTTTGATATAGTTAACAAATTCTGTATATGTTCGAACAATGTCAAATTCGGCTTCCATTGATTTGTCATAAACCATATCTATTGTCCTAACATCATCCAAAAACAGTTTTTTCATTTTAGTTCATTTTTGCATTTAAATAGTTTTCTATAATTTTAGAATAACCTAAACCATATTCCCATCTTTTTTTAAATCTTGAAGAATCTAAATTATTTGCCTCAATAAAATCTAATATATTTTGTTTTCTTGTTGCTCCTGAAAGATGTACGAGTGGAATAACTGGAAAGTTTAAAATATGAGTTTTATTTAATGAAATTTCTCTAGATAATTTATTACATTTTTTTTCGGTAAGTTGTTAGAAACTTTCTTTTCCAAGTGTAATTATTAAGTCAGGGTTCAAAAAGTTGATTTCTCGTGCTAAAATATCTTTTATGGATTTTAGGTATGAAGTGTTTTTTCGATAGTAGACATAACTCCTTTCTTTTTTTGAATTCTCTGTATAGAAAAATGTCTTATAAATGTCTGTTAGATAAACGAAATTATTTTGAGATAAAGAATTAATAAATTCCCAATATGGACGAGTTCTTCCCTCTCTCATTTTTGTTGAATGTAGAGCATAAGGCGTGCCAATTAAAACGTGATTGTTTTTGTCAGCTTTTGCCTGCTTGAATGCATTTTCGTTTCGTAAGGGGTCAATTCCAACTATCATTATTCTCTTTTTAGCCGAAATATCCCCAAACCAATATGGCAAATCTATTCCTAATAGGTAAGGATTAGTTGGTAAAAATTGATTTTTGCAAATATCCTTTTTGTTGTAAATCCAAGTTGCAGAATTGTCATGTTTTTGCATCCACGATTCATATAGACTTAATATATTGTCTCTTGGAATATTAATAATATCTGATTGAATAATTTTAATTAATTCTTCAGTAAGTTCTTTTTCTGTTTCTATCATTTTTCCTTGCAAATTACTGCCAACATTGTTATAAACGAACCTTAACGGGATTTATGGCGTATATATTCCACTTGTGCGCCACCCCATCATTTCGTTTTGTCAAATGTAACCGTTTCGTACAAAATATCCAAAGGACTTGTTAAAGTTTTGTTGTTTATTCCCAAAATTCGGGTGTAAACCTCAATGGTTTTGTACGTAAATAAAATTTAGGAAAAACAATAAAAACCTTATGTCTTATAGTTCTAAATGATAATCCAAAACACACCAATATTGTTAAAGTTTTCAAGGCAAATTATTACTGTTTGAAATTGAAAATAAAGCTGATGATTTCACCTCGAAAATTCACTTGAAAAATCGACTCAAAAAATCATCAAAAAGGTGACTGCGTTGCTTTAATATAAGAGAGCGATTTTTCAGTCGTTTCGACGTTTTTCGCAAGCATTGCAAACCCGCGTGGTTAAAGGCTTTGAGGGCGGTGTAAAAAAGTAAAAATTTCAACCGTATGAAACATGAATTTCAACCGTATGAAATGAAGATTTCTTACGTAAGAAATTTTCATTCTCTACGGACAAACTTTTTCTTCCTTATATATAGCACTTTTTTTTGTTCAAAATACACCTATATATTGAACCAAAAAACAAGCGAATTTTAAAGCCGGTTTTTTCTCTTTTTTGAAGTCAAAAATTCAAGATTCTATTAGGAATAAAAACATTGAGTTGTTAAAAAAATATGCGATTTTAATTAAAGTTGTTAAATAAATTTTTTACCGGCGCATCGCTGAATAAAAACAATTGTTTTGAGGTTTTTTAAATAAAAACATTGGTCTATATCATTTACTTATATATACAAAATACGAAACGGTATTATAGTTGAATAACGAAGTTTAATGTAGCGAAAAAAACCCAAGCAGACCAACAAGACTCTATAAACCGTCTTCGTTTTGATGGAATTTTTTCTTATTCAGCATTAATAATCATAGTTCCAAATAGTGGTTGGATTTCATTGCTTCCTGAAAGTTGTTCGAACTCTTGAAAAGTTTTTTGTTGTGGTTTTGTGCTTACGCCTATCATTGCGAGTGCTGTAGCCGTAAGCGGTTCATCGGGACTTCCCAAAGTTCCTAAATCAAAGTAATTTTCCCGCTGAGCTATGTCCGGTAAAAGTCCTTCGGTGAAATCCGTAACTCCGTTTTTATTGGCTGTTTTAAAAACCAACGGAAGCATCACATACGTATGCAACGGAGAAGCTTGTTGTCTTGAGAAATAAGGTTCAGGAGCATCGTACATCAAAAAAGAAGCTTGAAACTTTCCGGTGGTATTGTCGCCGATTTGAACCACATCAATATAAGGTTCCAAGCCGTTAATCACCAATTCACTTGCTGAGGCAGTACTGGATGTGGTCAATACGTAAACGCGATTTAAATTTAAACTGTTTATGGTTGCGCCCGTGCTGATTTTGTTGTCAAAATATCCTTCACCTCCGTATTCGGCTTGTCGGTCTTCATTCCAAAATTCTTTGTAGAAAACCTCTCCGTTAAATTGTCCGGTGATCATACTTGCCAAATCGGTGGCAGTTTCAACCGATCCGCCGCCGTTGTATCTCAAATCTAAAATTAAATCGGTAATTCCCTCCGATTGAAATTGCCCAAAAACAGTGTTTAATTCGGTGTCATATCTTCTTGTAAAGGCGGTGTACATTAAATAGCCGATTTTTTTACCTTCTAATTCAAAAATCCGGGAAAGATAGACCGGGTTTTCATCGTATTCTTCTTTGACTAATTCAATTGTTTCACCTGTAAGATTGAAGTGGGTTCCGTCGTATTCCGCCAAACTGATTGTATACGCATCAGAAGCCAACAATTGCTGATAATTCGATTCGGTTATTTGGATGCCGTCTATTTGCGTAAAAATAGCGCCGCGTTTTAATTCCGTCTGACTTGCAGAACTGTTTGGGAGAATGTATCGCACATACCCAAAAACATTTCTGCTGTTGTCGGGATAATAAACCAATCCGAATTCCATTCCGTTACTCATATTCACACCTGCCAAAGAATTTTCAATCACTACATAATCACTGAATAACCGACTGAAACGATCTTGAGGAGACAATAAATAATCAAAAAGCGCTTCGGGGGTAGCATAACTATTTAAAAAATCTTTCTTATCCTGTGCATCTGCGAAGTAATCATTTGCCAATTCGGGAGTATCGGCTTTGTATAAATAGAAATAATTTAATCCGCGGTAGATAAAATCTTGTATATCTAAAGTAGATCCTACGTGAAGTTTATCGTCCATATCTTCAAAACAAGAATTGAAAAATACGACACATAAAGCCAGAAGCACGATATTTTTGAGTTTCATAATTGTAATTTTGAAAGAAAATAACACGTAAAATTAAGCATACTTTCGAAAACTAACACATCGGTTAAATTTGTTTTTCAAAAAGAGTAACAAAACGATAGATTATTCGTCCACTAAATAGAAGCATCTCCAAAGTTGCGAGTTTCATGGAAAAGACAGAGTTTGTAAATACGGTAATGCCTTTTAAGGATAAGCTCTACAGAATCGCCAAACGGATTCTCATATCCGAAGATGAAGCTGAAGATGCCGTGCAGGAAGTGTATGTTCGACTTTGGAATTCGAGAGAAAATTTAAAAACCTATAGAAGTCCGGAAGCTTTTGCGGTAACAATAACTAAAAATTATTGTCTTGACAGGTTGAAATCAAAGCAAGCAGGAAATTTAAAAATTGTACACAGCAATTATGAAGCGAAAGAGTCAATCGAGCGTAACATAGAAGCAAGAGAAGGAGTTTCACTGGTTTTGAAAATTATGGAAAGTTTACCGACCCAACAACGGATTGTATTGCAATTAAGAGATATTGAACAGTATGAGTTTAGTGAAATTGCAGAAATGTTGGAGAGTAATGAAACTGCAATTCGCGTAGCATTGTCAAGAGCAAGAAAAGCAGTTCGGGATGAAATGATAAAAAATTACAATTATGGAGTCAGTTAAAATTAAAAAGCTACTTGACAATTATTTTGAAGGTAGAACGACTTTAGAAGAAGAAAAAATCTTGGAAGATTATTTTAATCAGCCGTATATATCAGAAGAATTAAAATCCTATCAACCTTTATTTATGGGATTCTCGGCGGCAAGACAAGAAGTGTTTAACAAGAAAATAATCCTTCCTGAAGAGAAAAAAGTAAAATTTATAAACAGTAAAACAATATCGATTGCAGCAGCAATTTTTGTAGGAATAGGCGTATTTGTGCTGTCTCAGTCTCAAATAACTGCCGATGAAAAAGAAGCATTAGAAGCTTTAAACCAAAGCAGAGTCAAAATGATGATGCTTTCTGAAAAATTAAATTACGGAGCTCAAAAACTCCAATATGTATCAGAGTTTTCTGATGCTACCGATCGTGTTTTTAATATTGAAGAATAAAATTTATAACTATGAAAAAAGCAATTTTAATTATAATCGGGGCTTTATTTCCCTTGTTTTCATTTGCTCAAAATACATTTGATGCCTTTGAAAATGAAAGAGAGGTCACCTCTGTAGTGGTCACTAAAAATATGTTCAAGCTGTTGAGCAAAATGGATTTAGATTCAAAAGATCCTGAAGCGCAAGCTTATTTGAATATGGTGAACAGCTTAGACAACATCAAGATTTTTACTACTGAAAATCCCGAAATGCAAAAGAAAATGGATGCGGCAGTAAAAAATTATTTGTCATCCGGAGCAAATCTGGAAGAACTCATGAAAATAAATGATCGTGGACAGGAGATTAAGTTTTTTGTAAAAGAAGGAAAAAATAAAAATTCTGTCCAAGAATTGTTGATGCATTTAACCGGAAATGTTGATGGAAAGCATTCGACAGTGATTATGACCATTACCGGAGACATAGATCTCAGACAGTTATCGCAACTTACTTCAGATTTGAAAGTACCGGGAAGCGAACAACTGAAGAATATCGATAAAAAAACTGAATAATCCATTCAAATGAATTCACTGAAATATTTAGTCGTTGTGTGGGTGGGATTTTTGTTCTCGTCCTGCCAACAACAATCGCTTCAAAAATACTTAGTCGATAAACAAGAAGACAATGCATTTTTGAAAGTTGATATTGCTCCTAATTCTTTTGGGAACCTTATGAAAGAATTAAATGAGGAAGAGCAGCAAGCCTTAAAAAATATTCAAAAAATAAACTTGTTGGCATATCCGATAGACAGTTCAAATGTCTCGAAATATGAATCAGAAACACGGACAGTGGAAGCCATATTTGAACAAGAAAAATATCAAGAATTGACCCGTGTCAGAAGTGAAAATTGGAATGCCAATTTTTATTTTACAGGAGGTGATGTCACTTCCATTGAGGAGCTGATTATTTATGCCAATGACAGTCAAAAAGGATTTGCAATTGCACGCGTTCACGGAAAAGACATTCAGTTGGAACACCTTATCAAACTGATTCAAGTTGCAGATTCAAAAGATATGGACTTATCCGGTTTTTCGGAAATAATGAATGTATTTCAACCCGAAATAAAAATTCCTCACCACTAATTAAGTCGTGAGGATTTTTTTATATCTTTTTTGATCAGATTCCGGTATAGTTATGCGGACTTATTTTTTTCAAATCCAATTTTAATTCCTCAGAAATTTCCAGAGTATCAATAAATTCCGCCAGCACTTGTTGATTGATTTTTTGATTGGTGCGCGTTAATCCTTTTAAAGTTTCATACGGATTCGGATAGCCTTCCCGGCGCAGTATGGTCTGAATGGCTTCGGCTATAACTGCCCAATTTGCTTCCAAATCACTGTTGATTTTTTCTTGGTTGAGCAAAAGTTTGTTCAATCCTTTTAAAGTCGCAGTAAACGCAATTTTTGTATGAGCGAGCGGAACACCTATATTTCTTAGAACGGTACTGTCAGTTAAATCGCGTTGCAATCTGCTGATTGGAAGTTTGGCGGCCAAGTGTTCAAAAATGGCGTTTGCAATTCCTAAATTTCCTTCGCTGTTTTCAAAATCAATGGGGTTTACTTTATGAGGCATTGCACTGGAGCGAACTTCTCCTTCTTTTATTTTTTGCTTAAAATAATCCATAGAAATATAAGTCCACATATCTCTGTCTAAATCGATAACAATCGTGTTTATCCGTTTCAGACAATCGAAAAGTGCTGCCAAATGATCGTAATGTTCAATTTGTGTTGTTGGGAATGAATGGTACAATCCCAAAGTGTTTTCCACAAAGTTTTTTCCGAAATTTTTCCAATCAACTTCCGGATAAGCGAGATGATGTGCATTAAAATTACCGGTGGCGCCTCCAAACTTGGCGCCGTGTTTTATTTGTTTTAAATAATCCATTTGTTCTTCAAGTCGGACAATAAAAACATCAATTTCTTTTCCGAGTCGGGTAGGCGATGCCGGTTGTCCGTGTGTCCGCGCCAACATCGAAACCGTATTCCATTCCTCTGCAAGTGTTTTTAATTTATTGATTAATTTTTCAATTAAAGGCAAGTAATCCGTTTCTATGGCTTCTTTAACTGATAAGGGAACAGCCGTATTATTAATGTCTTGCGAAGTAAGCCCAAAATGAATGAATTCTTTAAAATCAGTTAGCTGTAAATTGTCAAAAGCATCTTTAATAAAATATTCCACCGCTTTTACGTCGTGATTGGTAATGCTTTCAATTTCTTTTATTTTCATCGCATCCTGAGAAGTAAAATTCTCATACAATGCGCGTAGTTTTGAATTTAGTTGCGCATCATAATTTTCCAATTGAGGCAGTCCCAATTCAGTTAAAGCGATAAAATATTCAATTTCTATCAAGATTCGATAGCGTATTAAAGCTTCTTCAGAAAAGTAATTGCGTAACGATTCTGTGGTGTGTGCATATCTTCCGTCAATAGGAGAAATGGCTTTGAGGGCATGAAAATTCATAAACCGAGAATTTTAAAAACTGCAAAGATAAGGAACTGTTCAATGATTGTAAATGGATATATTTTATTTGAAGCTAAAATTAAACTTTTCATAAAACGAATGTTAAAAACTGCACATTTGTTGTGACATCTTTTCAAACCCGATAAGTTTGAAAAAAATAATCTAAAATAGTATTATGTTTAAATCAGTAAAAACCAACTTATTTTTATTTGTAGCTTTAATAGGAGCTATCACTATGGTTGCACAACAACCTGATGTTTCGGATGTGGAATTGGCTCAATTTGCAGATGCTTACATCAATCTTCAAGTTGAAAATCAAAAAATAGAACAAGAAATGATTACGCTTATAGAAGATGAAGGATTTGATGTGGAGCGTTTTAATCAAATTCACGAAGCAAATACCGACCCTACCAAAGATTACGGCGTGACCGAAGAAGAAAAAAAGAAACATGCCGGGGTGATGAGTAAAATTCAAGAAATGCAACCCGAAATGGAAAAGAAAGCTATAAAAGGAATTGAAGATACAGGTTTAACTTTTGAAAAGTATCAAGCTTTGGCAATGGCCATTCAACAAGATCAACAACTGCAACAGCGTTTGCAAACTATTTTAATAGAAAGACAAAATCGTTAGTAAAAAACAAGAACCTGAAAATTTACAGAGCTGTTTTAAAAATTTAAAGCAGCTTTTTTTCATGAAAAAAATCCGCCAAAATTAATTCGACGGATTTTTCAAACTAACCAACCAAAAAACTAAAGTCTTATGAGATAAGAATTAAAACAAATAGCGTGCCATTATTTGCTCGCAAATAGTTTTTCGTATAAAAAAGGAGCTGTTACTGATTTTTTAGAATTAGCAACCTCTTCGGGTGTTCCTTCAATTATAAGTTCACCGCCTTTTTCACCACCTAAATCGATGATGTGATCTGCACATTTGATTAAATCCATATTATGTTCCACCACAACCAGCGTATGACCATTCTTTAGCAAAGCATAAAAGGAGGCAAGTAATTTTTGAATATCGTGAAAGTGCAATCCGGTGGTTGGTTCGTCAAAAATAAAGAGCATTTTTTCTTTTGTTATGCCCTTTGTCAAAAATGACGCGAGCTTGATACGTTGTGCTTCTCCTCCGGAAAGGGTTGAAGAACGTTGTCCCAACTGCACATACCCGAGTCCGACATCTTGAAGTGGTTTTAATTTTTCTGTAATTTTTAATTCGTTGTGTTGGGTGAAAAAGGAAATTGCGTCATCTACAGTCATTTTCAGAATGTCGTCTATATTTTTTGATTCATAGGTTACTTCAAGAATTTCCTTTTTAAATCTTTTCCCCTGACAGGTTTCACATTCAAGATGAACATCTGCCATAAACTGCATTTCAATGGTGACTTCGCCTTCACCTTTGCATGTTTCACAACGTCCGCCGTCAACATTAAAGCTAAAATGTTTCGGCATATAATTGTTGAGCTTGGAACGTTTTAGAGAGGCAAACAAACTGCGGATATCATCATAAGCTTTAATGTAGGTCACGGGGTTGCTTCGGCTGGAGCGTCCAATCGGATTTTGATCGATAAATTCTACGTTTGTGATTTCGCCGTAATCGCCTTCAAGTTTGGTGAATTGTCCCGGTTTTTCAATGAATCTGCCATATTCTCGTAATAATGCAGGATATAAAATCTTCTTTACCAACGTACTTTTTCCACTCCCTGAAACTCCGGTTACCGCCGTAAAACAATTCAGCGGAAAGTTTACTGTAATGTTTTTTAAATTATTTTCACGGGCTCCGACGACAGTAATCATTTTCTTTGATTTTCTACGTTTTTCGGGAACTTCAATGGCAAGCGTACCATTTAAATACTTTGCAGTGAGCGAATTGGAATTTAAAATATCTTGAAAAGTACCTTTTGCAACAACTTCGCCTCCAAAAGTGCCTGCTTCCGGTCCGATATCGATGATATAATCTGCAGCTTTCATCATTTCTTCATCATGTTCCACTACAATTACCGTATTTCCCAAATCACGTAGCGATTTTAAAACTTCAATCAACCTGTTGGTATCTTTCGGGTGAAGCCCGATGCTGGGTTCATCGAGAATATACATCGAACCTACCAAACTACTCCCGAGTGAAGTGGCGAGATTAATACGTTGCGATTCACCTCCGGAAAGGGTATTCGATTTTCTGTTTAATGTCAAATAACCCAATCCTACATTTTGCAAAAATGCAATCCGATTAGTAATTTCAATTAGCAGTCGTTTGGCGACTTTTTGTTCATAAGCTGATAATTTTAGGTTTTTAAAAAAAGACGAAACTTCCGAAAGTGGCATTACCACTAGTTCCTGAATGGTTTTGTCATTTACCTTTACATATCCGGATTCTTCACGCAGGCGAGTTCCTTTACAGCGACTGCATTTTGTTTTTCCGCGGTATCGGGAGAGCATCACCCGATTTTGAATTTTATAACTTTTGGATTCTAAAAACGAGAAAAAATCATTGAGCCCTTCAAAGTACTTATTTCCGTCCCACACCAATTGTTTTTCTTCTTCGGTTAATTCAAACCACGGGCGATGGATGGGAAAATCAAATTTATAGGCATTGTTGACCAATTGATCGCGATACCAACTCATGCTTTCGCCTCTCCAAGGAAAGATGGCATTTTCGTAAACAGACAAACCCGTATTGGGAATGACCAAATCTTCATCAATTCCGATAACGTCCCCATATCCCTCACAAACAGGACAAGCACCATACGGATTGTTAAAACTAAAGAGGTGTACATTAGGCTCCATAAAACGCATTCCATCCGCTTCAAATGTATTGGAAAACTCAGTTTGAGTTTTAGTGTCTATTTCTTCGATTAGACATTCGCCTTTTCCTTCAAAAAAAGCCATTTCGATGGCATCGCCCAATCGGTGGTAAAAATCTTCATCATCTTTTGTAATAATACGGTCAACGACAAGGAACATATCGTTTTTAAAATCCGTTTTTTTTAGTGCTTCGATGCGGATTACATTTCCATTGACATAAACTCTTGCATCTCCTTGTTGAGTAAGAATATTAATTTTTTCTTCTAAAGTTCTTCGTTTTACAACGACAATAGGAGTTAAGAGGAGCAACTTGGTGCGCTCGGGAAACTTTTTAATAAAATCAATAACGTCTGTGGTACTGTGTTTTTTGACTTCTTTTCCACTTATTGGAGAATACGTTTTCCCGATTCTGGCATAGAGCAATTTGAGATAATCGTAAATTTCTGTTGAAGTTCCAACAGTCGAACGCGGATTTGAAGCATTCACTTTTTGTTCTATGGCGATGGCAGGAGCAATTCCTTTAATCGCATCTACTTTAGGTTTGTCTAATCTTCCTAAAAATTGGCGCGCATAACTTGATAAACTTTCCACATAACGCCGTTGGCCTTCAGCATAAAGGGTATCAAAAGCCAAACTGGATTTTCCGCTTCCGGATAATCCGGTGATTACCACGAGTTTGTTTCTCGGAATGGCCACCGAAATATTTTTAAGATTGTGAAGTTTAGCGCCTTGAATGAATATATGCTTTTTAATATCTGTTTGATCTGCTACTTTCAAGAGGGTCTTATTTTGAGATTTAGCTGCAAAGATAAAGCATCTCATGAAGCTTGCCCGTTAAGGTGAAATTAATATTAACACAATTTATTTAACACATATTTTGGTTTTTTTGAGAGAATCTTTATATATTTACAGATTCAAATCTCAAATAGTGTCGCCTATAGTTAATAACTACTTAAAAAATACATTGAATTTTAGAGTTCCGGAATTTCCGGGTATTAGTGAATTTTATTTAAGAAGTTTATTAACATGGTTACACAATTTCCATCAGACGCATTACTTGTTCAAGCATATATGGGCGGAGACGAATCTGCCTTATGCCAATTAATTCATCGCCATAAACAGAAAATTTATGGCTTTATCTATTCAAAAGTAATGGATAAAGACATTGCAGAAGATATTTTTCAGGATACGTTTATCAAAGTGATTAATACCTTAAAACGAAGAGCCTACAATGAAGAAGGGAAATTTCTTCCTTGGGTCATTCGGATTTCTCACAATTTGGTAATTGACTATTTCAGAAAAAACAATCGAATGCCGAAATTTGAAAATCGCGAGGACTTCAATATATTTTCGGTTTTGGGCGATAACACCCCGAATATTGAGAAGCAAATTATTCGCTCTCAAGTGCAAGAGGATGTTCGTAAATTGATAGAAGAACTTCCCGAGGATCAAAAAGAAGTATTGATTATGCGTATTTACAAAGACATGAGCTTTAAAGAAATAAGCGAGAGTACAGGCGTAAGTATAAACACCGCATTGGGAAGAATGCGTTATGCGCTTATTAATTTGCGAAAAATAATAGAGAAACACAACATTATCTTAACCTATTAAACAATAAATTGAATTAGATTAGCGTTTGGTAACTATATTAACCTTCTAATCTTATTCTATGCAAAAAATGTACTCAAAGTCATCACGGGGGGACGACGTGAATAAATATAAAGGTCCCAAAGAGCAAACTATCAGATTTTTATTAGATTATTCGATGGCGTTAAGTGTTATGGAGAACTCCAACGGAAAGTTTGAAATGTTTCTCAACTAAACTTTGGATGAAGCCCTGTAATTAGCAGTATTACGGGGCTTTTTTATTGGACATTTATGTTAAGTCTTCCACTCAATTATAAAGCTCATAAAAAAATATCCAAGTTTATTAAACCAGACGGCTTAGATATCTATAATACTCCCCAAAATTCGGACCACGGGTTAAGTTGAAAATAATGATTAATTTTAACTCGTATAATTATGAAAAAAAGCAGAAGAAAATTTACCGATGCCTTCAAGGCCAAAGTCGCCATTGAAG
>JAAYLC010000138.1 GCA_012522045.1 Bacteroidota bacterium | reverse complement strand
ATGAGTAAACTCATCAATTTGGCAGTGAAACTCATCAAATTGTCTGGCAAACTCATTAGTTTGGATTTAACTCCCTGAACCATAGCTCCTACTTTAGCCCTAAATTCTTAAAAGATTCATTTATGGCATAAAGTAAATAACAGTAGGAGCAATGGTTTTCCGAGGCACACACCTTCCTTGATGCAACCGATAATATCCATTGTCAGCTCCCAGGTATCCAGGTGATTTATAATTTTAAATTTAAGAAATAATGAATAACTTAAAAATTCGGTTGAAAATTCAACCAAAGAAAAACCCGCAAGACTTACTGGCGCCAGAGCGCTATTACTTGCAAGCCGTTAAAAGTGGCGTTTGTGATTTAGAGCGATTGGCCTATCTTATCTCCAACCAATCTACCGTAAGGGAACCCGATTGTTTGGCGGTTTTGCATGCCTTTGTGCACAATATGCTCGATGAGCTGGCACAGGGACGCGTGGTAGAACTCGGTTCGCTTGGAAATTTTCAAGTGGGCGTAAGGTCTGAAGGCAGCGATATGCCGGAAGATGTGAATGTAAGTAAAATTAAGCGTGTCAGCTTAAAATACCGCCCCGGAAGACGGGTAAGAAATCGGTTGAACACTATGGAGTTTTCCATAATGGAACCGTAGAAATTTCAATTAATTTCTTTTAAGTAACAGCCTAAAATATTAAATTTTAGGCTGTTTTTTTAACAAAGAGCACCGGTACTTATAAAAAAAGCACCGGTGCTTTTCATGATAAGCACCGCATGTTATGAAAATAAGTATCGGTACTTATAAAAAAAGCTCAGGTGCTTTAAAAAAATGCCCTTTTAAGGGTTTTTTTCGCTTCAAAAACTCTCGAAAGTTTAGTTTTTAGGGTTTAAATGATTAGAAACACTATTATGGTTTTTTGTAATGGGCTTATAATTAAGGATATATAAAAAAGAGTAAAGTAAATAGATAGTTAATTGGGAAGACCCGTACGCTCGGTGGTGTAAGGGGTGCACTCCGTTCCAATTGAGGGGCGGAGCTGTCTACTCGATTACCCTTTGTTATTTCTTATCGAGTTGATAATTACTTACCAAAACTGAAGCTGAAATTTGAAGTATTTTTTCCAAATCTCGTATCATATCGACAGTCAATTTTTTCTTTCTATTGAGGATTTCTGATACTCGACTTTTCCCACCTATTATTCCCACTAAATCCTTTTGGCGCATATTCAGTTCTTCCATCCGTATTTTTATCGCCTCGATTGGGTCAGGTGCGTCAATCGGATAGTGTTCATTTTCGTAATTTTCAATTAATAACGAAAGTATTTCAGCTTCGTCCCCTTCTTCGGTGTTGATTGGAGCATCGAAAATGATTTCCAAGCGTGCAAGTGCGTCTCGGTAATCTTTATCAGTTTTAATAGGCTTTAATTTCATAATCAAGTTTTAAATCGTGTCAGCATTTATTTTATCATATTCAGTATGAGTTCCAATGAACCGGATAAATGCCCATTGTTTTTCATAGTTGAACTTAACAACAAGACGGTAAGAATTTCCTTTTATATTGAAAACTACTCGATCATTCTTCAAGATACTTGCGTTGATGTAAGTTTGTTTTATGTCGTTTGGCGAAAGCCATTCAGCACTTTTTGCGGTATCATACCAAGTCTTTAAATATTGTTCGGAATCAGCGTGTTTTTCCCAATATTCTCGAAGTGTACTTTTTGCAATTATTCGTTTCATCAATTCAATTATTGAACAAATATACAATTAGTTCTCTAATATCGAACCATTGATGATTGTTATTTTTAATAAAGGGCAACAACGTTCTGGCTAAAAGCTGGCGGGCTTTGGAACCCGAGTCTTTGTCAACCGTTACGTAGTTTTTTTAGGTGTAGTATTTTCAAATATAGCACTTTCAGCCCGCTTGCTTTTAGGTTTTGTTAGTGGGCGTTTTTATTTTTCTCCATATCAATCAATGTAAAATAGCTTCTAGTATCATAATTCTTATACTTAAATACATTCTCTTTAAGATATTCTTTTGCTTTTACATATAGGGTGTTTATTTGAGATGAAGCACGAATCTCATGTACAATTTGTAAAATCATAAGAGATTCAAAACCATGTCTATCGCCTAAGGTCATCATGAATTTACTTTCATCAGGATCGGTTCTTAATTTAATTTCCTCCTCAGCTGTTCTATAACTTACAGTGAAAAAAAACATTGAATCTGGTTTTGTTACTCCCATTGCATGGTGGAAACTTAGTTTTTTTACCTTTTTGATTCTATCTACTTTATTTTTTTTGATATTATAATGTATTGCACCTGTTCCATAGCCTACAAACTCTAAAATGTCTTTTCTTGATATATATTCACTATCAATTATTACGAAACCCTCCATTAAGTATTTGTCTACACTTAACAAATTAATTTTGATTTCAGGTGATTCTGTAGTGTATGTATGCGGTCCTGGTAATTCATTTAATTTAATTGATGTATAATTTGTAATAACTACTTTTGGTAAAATGTCTAATAATGGAATATAGATTTTTATTTTTTCAAGATACTCTTTGTTAAATTGCTTTTCTGGAGTCCCACTTACTAATCGCAATTTGTCATCGAAGAAAAAATTCCAAAAAAACATTAGGCCTGAATCTACAAGCAGTTTCCTAACAGTTAAACTAGTCTGATTTATTTCATATTCTGTATTATCAAAATTTAAAAGAAATAATCTCTCACAGTCATATACAAAAGTTTCAATAAGTTTAGGGTCTATATTTTTATTTCTCATATATGATCAGTACTTTTAAATGCCCACTAACATGGTTATAAACGAACCTCAACAGTAAGTTATGGCGTATATATTCCACTTGTGCGCCATTCTATTTAATTCATTTTCCCCAAATGTAATCCTTTAAGATTAACAAAGCAAGAATATTTTAAGACTTTTTAACAAAAGAGAAAAAGAACAGAGAAGAAAGAATAAAGAACAGAAAAAACTTTCAATTTTCAATTTTCAACTCTCAATTTTCAATTATAAAAACCGCTTCACGCTTCACGCATTTCGCTTCACGCCCAAAAAAACTTTCAACTCTCAACTTTCAACTTTCAACTAAAAAACCGCCTTACAACAATGATTAATGATAAATGAAGATACGCCTCACGAAAAAACTTTCAACTCTCAATTTTCAATTATACTCATCAACCACCACAATATGAGACGGATCAACTCGCGAGGAATGCCTCAGGCAAACAAACACATAATGATGGCAGCACTCACTTATAATCTGAAGAAATACCTGCGTTTTGTCGTGAAAAAACCGAGTGTTTTAGCCCAAGTTGTTTCCCTACAACAAGGGAAAATATACACTGATCTAAAAACACTTTTCCACGACCTCAAAAGCTCGTTTTTAAGCCATCCGAATTTCTGGATTTT
>JAAYLC010000210.1 GCA_012522045.1 Bacteroidota bacterium | reverse complement strand
GTTGTAAATCATCGTAAAATTAGAACTTTTGAAATCTTAAAAACCTGCCATTTGAGATACACTACACATTGCTCGTCCGAACGCATAAAAGAATCCACACCTGCCGTGCTCCGAGATGCAGCGAAGCTAAAGCAATTCACAACCATTGTTTCGATGCATTTCTACTTTTGTCGGTTGTAAATCATCGTAAAATTAGAACTTTTGAAAGCAATTCACAACGGGTGCTTATTATAGTTTATTTCACGCTGGGTTGTAAATCATCGTAAAATTAGAACTTTTGAAATCTTAAAAACCTGCCATTTGAGATACACTACACATTGCTCGTCCGAACGCATAAAAGAATCCACACCTGCCGTGCTCCGAGATTCAGCGAAGCTAAAGCAATTCACAACTCGTTTTTGACGTTAAATTCGTTCGTCATTGAAACACCTTCTTCCAAAGATTTATTTGATAGTTCAATCGTTTCGCGAAAACGATCGTTGTTGGAAGAAGCCGCTCCGATTATCATATTTACACCCATGGCATTCACTCCTAATTCTTTTAAAGTATTAGCCATCTTAGTTCCATTGGTTTCCATCCCTTTGAATGAATTTGTGAACCGCAAGAAGAATTCAGTAGGATTGGAGTTGATGAGTTCAGTGACTTCCTCTTTCGTTATTCCCATTACTTTTGCAAACTCTTCTGTTTTTGTGGCTGCTGTTTGGATAAGGATTGAGTAGGAACGCCCTGCTACGTTCGCTTCTACTCCGGATTCTTCAAATGCAGCTCCCAAAGCTAAAGCATCGGCAATGGAGGGTTTGAAGGCATCCGGCAAAGCACCTACCCGGGTAGCAAATGCAGCAATATTTTGTTCGTTTGCCACACCGTTTGCGCCCAGCTCGTTCAAGGCAGAACCTATGGCGTTATAAGCCTCTGAAACCCCCATCTCAGCAGTTTCTTTATAAAGAAAACGGAGTTTTCCCAAAACGCTGGCAACATTTGAAGCTGAGCCAAAAACATCTCCAAGGGCTACATTTGCTTTATCCATTGCAGCGGTGAAATCTGCAATTTCATCTTTGGCTATTCCTATCCGACCTCCTTCAACAGCTATTTCAAGTAATTCTATTCTGGAAGTACGAGTGTTCAATTTGTCTAATTCATGAGTGAGTTCCCGGACTTCCTTTTTAGTCATTCCGGTAGTCTTTTGCACATCAGACTGTTTGTCCGATAGTTCTGCGGATAGATTGATGAGTTGTCTGAATTTTCCAGTAATGTTCGTGATTGCAAATGCACCGGTGAGAATAGCTACAAATCCTGAAGCATTTTTTGATAGCCGTTCAAACATTGAAGGCATTCCTGTTATTTCCTGTCTCATTTCACGAAAATACCCGGTTACTTTTCTAAGTTCCGATGATTTTTTCACATACTCCTCACTTCCACGCTCAAGAGTGTTAACTTCACGACGTAATCGATTCATTTCTCTTCGCACATTGTTAAGGGAATGTTCTACTTCTTTCCCATTCACGAAAATCCGAATAGAACGATTGATACTTTTTGCCATTTTATGAATTTTTCAATAGCAAATTATAATCAAGAGGATGAAAAAAAAAGGACACAAAAAAGCCTTGCTTTTGCAAGGCTATATAATAATACGCAAGGGCATTTTATTACCAGAATTTTTGACCTGGTTTTTTAGTCATCAAGTGATAAATGTATAATAAAATTAAAAATCCGATAATTCCCCAAAACATAGTATTCCTGTTATATTAAGTTAGTTTTTTTTATTTCAATCTATTCTAATTAAACCTTTTGAAAGCAATTCACAACAATCAGATATTTGACTAATAAATTTTCGTGTTGTAAATCATCGTAAAATTAGAACTTTTGAAAGCAATTCACAACAATTTTTGACAAGTATTTAAAAGAGTTAAAGTTGTAAATCATCGTAAAATTAGAACTTTTGAAATCTTAAAAACCTGCCATTTGAGATACACTACACATTGCTCGTCCGAACCCATAAAAGAATACACACCTGCCGTGCTCCGAGATTCAGCGAAGCTAAAGCAATTCACAACTTGTAAACTTAAGCATTTCATTCTATTTGAGTTGTAAATCATCGTAAAATTAGAACTTTTGAAAGCTTAGAGACTTTCCATTTGGGATACACTAATCATTGCTCGTCCGAACGCATAAAAGAATCCACACCTGCCATACTCCGAGATGCAGCGAAGCTAAAGCAATTTACCATAAACTATGATTTTCAAAACCCGAGTTTTATGCCTGCATAAATATTTATTTCCGGAGCGGGGTTGTAAAACCGATCTCCAAAAGCATTGATGTCATTTCCCAAACTGTATTTTTCATTGAGTAAATTGTCAACGCCAATAAAAAGTTGAAATAATTCGAACGGAGCAAAAGTGCGTTCCCAACTTCCTTTTAACTGAACCAAATGAAAGGCATCGGCAAATACCGTATTGCTATCGTTTAAAGGGAGCGATGAAGTATAATTATGACTGATGGTGAATTCAATTTGTTGTGGAAGGTTAAGTGAAATTATGGTGTTTAGAATCCAATCCGGAACTGCTGTAATTTTGTTGTTTGAATAATCGTTGTCATTGACATGGTAATTTCCAAAACGGTAATGATGATACGATGCTGCCGATTGGATACTTAAGCGCTGTACAAAACGGTTGGAATTGTATGGAAGCAGCAGCGCATGGATCGTAATTTCGATTCCGTTTTGGTTCATTTCTCCTGCATTTACATAATACTCTGCGCCGTTTTCTCTCAACCTGCGGACAATTCCGTTATCCATGACATAATGATAGAAACTCACATCGGCGATGTAGCTTCTGTTTAAAAACTCCATACGGAAACCAAGTTCATAATTGATGCCGGTTTCGGCTTCCAAATCGGTGTTGACGCGGTTGTCGGAGGAGCGAACTTCGGCAATCGTGGGAGGGGAGTACCCTTTGGAAACGGAAGTGCGTAGGGCAAAGTTATTTAAAAACGTATAAGAAGTTGCAAATCGAAACATGAGAACCGTGCCAAAGTCAATGAGTCCTTCTGATTGCGCGGACTCGGGAAAATAAGTCTGATAATCGATTTTTGCCTTATTGATTCCCACCGATGCTTCCATGCGCCAACGGTCATATAACAGCATCATCCCGCGATAAAAAAAACTTTGTTGGGTGTTGTCTAATTCATCTTTTGCCTGTACATCTCCTGCAACTCCGCTGTTGTTGTCATAATTATCAATGCGATTTCGTCCGGTCTGCCCTTCGTAACCCAACTGCATTTGCCAGGGAATTTGTGCACGGAGGGTGTCGGAATATGATAAATACGTACGCATGCCTATGTTTTTTTCAATTCTGTATTCGTAATTGGTAATAAATGGATTTTCAAAATCGGTATAGGAGCCGAAAACGCTGAGAGTATGGGTCAGATGATTTGATAGTTTTGCCTCGTGCGCAATTCCACCAAAAAACGTATTGTTATAAATTCCAGCTTGTTGTTCTGTAGCCGAAGGGTTGGGGCCTGCTGCAGGTCGTGCCATTCTCGGATTTTTATCAAATTGACTTTTGGTAAGTCCGCCCGGTGTTTGATAAGCCAAATCGGTGTATAAGGCCAAAAACCGCAATTCATTGTTTTTATAATAACGCCATTTATGAGCCGTTTGAAAGGTTTTTTTATTTAATGCCGAATTTTCCCGATACCCGTCCGACCGTGTCATGGATTGGTCAAATGAAAAAGAATAGCGCTCTGTAATTTGGCGTTGCACCGAAAGCTGTTGCCGGAACAAGCCATAAGAACCGCCGCTTAATGTAAGTTCGTTTCCGTTTTGCAGCATATTAAAGCCTTTGGGCTGCAAATGTATCACCCCGCCCGAATTGGCTCCCCATAACGAGCCGTCCGGTCCTTTCAGTACTTGAATGGATGCGATGGACGAGGGATCAATCAGATTGAGATACGTATTACCTCCGGCATCCGTAAATGAAAATTCATCCATATAAACTTTGACATTCCGAACTCCAAAAGGGGAGCGAATCATACTTCCGCGAATAGCTAGTCGGTAACTTCCTGGAGAGCGTTCTTCCATACGTACGCCCGAAATGGAATTTAAAGCAGGTAACAAGGTGGTGGTTTGCTGTTTTTCGATTTCGCGCGCAGAAACTGTCTGACCCGCCACGGTCAGTCCCAAAACCGGTTGTCGGCTGAAATAGGCTGTAATTTCTACAGGTTGCAATTCGCCGGAAGGAATACTGTCTGTAACTTGTCCGTAACTTACAGACAGATTCCAAAAGCATATAAAAAGTCCCAAAGCAACGATTCGAATCATTTGCAGTTTTTCAAAGGATGTATGGATGCAGAATTTATTCGCGGTCTATTTTATAAAGTCTGCCTTCATCGGTAACGGTATACAATGCGCCGTCATTTCCTTGAACAATATCTCGAAAGCGTTGTCCTTTATCATCCAAAATTCGCTCTTCCCCTACAACTCGATTGTCTTCAATAACAATTCTGGCTATATGGGAGCTGTTCAATCCGGTGATAAATAAATTATTTTTCCATTCCGGAATATTGGAGGCGGTATAAAAAGTCATGCCGCTGGGTGAAAGTACCGGATCCCAATAATAAACCGGTTGTTCCATTCCTTCTTTTTGCTGAATCGGAGGATTGCCGATTTCTCTTCCGCTGTATTCGATGCCATACGTGATGACAGGCCATCCGTAATTTAATCCGGGTTTTATAAGATTTAACTCATCCCCGCCTCGAGGTCCGAATTCGTTGCTCCACAAGTCTCCGGTTTCAGGATGAAAATCCAATCCTTGTGGATTTCGATGACCGTAAGAATAAATCTCGGGTAAAGCATTTGGTTCATTTTCAAAAGGATTGCCCGAAACAGCTTCTCCGTCTGTGGTAATTCTGATGATTTTGCCAAAAGAAGTGCTTAAGTCTTGTGCCAAAACGCGTGGTTCTTGATCCGAACGTTCGCCAATGCTGACAAATAAGTTTCCATCATTGTCAAATATAATTCTTCCGCCGTAGTGTTTGTCGCCGTCATAAGTAGGCTTGGCACGATAGATTACAGTGGCATTTTCAATAGATTTTTCGTCTTCAGACAATCTTCCTTTTGCCACGGCAGTATGATTTCCTCCGGAAACACGCTCTGAGAAAACCCAATAGACCATTCTGTCGGATTCAAAATCGGGAGCCAAAGTCAGTCCAAGCAGACCGCCTTGTCCGCGGTCATCTACATTGGGAATGCCGTTGATTTCATCGCCGATATCGCCGGTTTCAGGATTGACAATTCGCATATCTCCTTCCTTTTCGGTAATGAGCAAGCGGTTGTCCGGAAGAACGGCAATGCCCCAAGGCGCATCCAAGTCGTCAGTAATTTCCGTTACGCGATAGGGAGTCGTGGTTTTCACGCCGGCAATACGGGTTTGTCCCTCAAATGCAGGTTCATAATCAGTATTGGCAGCACGGGTTTCTACCGGCGGAAGCGTTTGGGTTTCTGTGGTATCGTTAACTACAACAGTGTTTTGATTGTTGGAACTTGATGTGTTTTTACACGAACTTGCAAGTATTAAAACAATCAATGGAATATAAAAGTGTTTCATTGCGATTGGTTTTTTAAGATTTATGTAACGAAAATATAAATCCTTTGCCGATAATATGGCTGCTTTAATCTTTTTTTAATATATAATAACCTGTTCTCGATATATTTTTCAAATTTGCTACGCTGCATTTGAAAAACACTCGAACTGACAATGTGTTTACTACCGTCAGGTCAACGCTATTTAGGGGACTCAAATTTTCAACTAAAAAAACGCTTCACCCTTCACGCATTTCGCCTCACGATAAAACTTTCAATTTTCAACTTTCAATTTTCAACTAAAAAACGCTTCACAAAAAAAACAGCCTAATAAAAAGACTGTTTTTTAATTTAATAAAACAAAGTTGTGGATTATTTTTTATTGCGTTGGAACTTTTTTCCTTCTCCTCTTTCCTCCCTCTCGGCACGGCGTCGTTCTATAAGTTCTTGGCGTCGTTCTTTCATTTCATCCAATCTTGCTCTTTGCTCATCGGTATAAATTGACTCCATTTCCCTACGTTCTTCTTCTTTAAGCTGCTTGAGCATATCTTTTAATTTGGCTTTTTCATCTGCTCTTGCCGACATAATATCTTTTATTCTTTCGACTTGATCTTCCGATAACTCGAGTTCTTCCCTCATTTTTTCTATCCGGTTTTCATCATAAGCCACATCGGGATTTGATTTTAAAGCTGCTTTTTCTTGAGCTTGCATGCTCGTCATACCAAAGCAAACAGCCATTGCGAAAATTCCATATTTCATTTTTCTCATAATAATAGTTTTTAGTTAAACACTTTTTTAGGTTAGACACTTTGTTGATTAAATAGTTTCATTGATTAAAGACATAAAAATACATTTTTTTATAAGAATGTGTTATTTATTATTTTTATTTACTGCTCAGACAACCATACTTACG
>JAAYLC010000159.1 GCA_012522045.1 Bacteroidota bacterium | reverse complement strand
TTGTTGCGCCGTTGTCAATGGCTGCTGAATCGGGAGTGTCCGGATTGATAAATACCAATTTCCCGTCACTTGTTTCAGACATTAAAATCATCCCTTGACTTTCGACGCCGCGAAGTTTTCTCGGAGCCAAATTGACCAAAACCGTTACTTGCTTGCCGATGATTTCTTCGGGTTTAAAATGTGCTGCAATTCCCGAAACTATAGTGCGTGTATCGATGCCGGTATCCACTTTTAAGATAAGAAGTTTGTCTGCTTTCGGCATTTTTTCCGCTTCGATAATGGTTCCTACGCGGAGATCCATTTTTACGAAATCATCAAATTGAATGGTGTCTTTTTGAGGGGCAACTTCTTTTGAAACAGCCTGCGTTTCCATATTTTGAGTTTTTACGTTATTTAATTTAGCCAATTGATATTGAATTTGCTCGTCTTCTATTTTCGTGAATAACAAACCGGCTTTCCCGATTTGATGTCCTTGTGGAATCAGTTCAGAGGATTCGAAAATCTGGTTCCAATCGTTATTTTGTTTTTCGAGATTGAGCATTTGTTTTAATTTTTCCGAAGTGAACGGCAAGAAAGGTTCGCTTAAGATTGCCAAAGCAGCAGCGATTTGCAAAGCGATATGCATGATCGTTTGCGTACGATTTTCATCAGTTTTAATGGTTTTCCACGGTTCTTCGTCTGCCAAATATTTATTTCCCAATCTCGCCAAATTCATCAGCTCTCCTTGCGCCTCGCGAAAACGATAGCGTTCCAGTGAATTTGAAATTTTAGTTGGAAATTCTTGCATCGCGGTTAAAGTTTGCATGTCAATCTCCGTCAAATCAAAAATTTTGGGAACAGTTCCTTGGTAATATTTGTCGGTCAATACCATTACCCGATTTATGAAATTACCGAAAATCGCCACGAGTTCGTTGTTGTTTCGCGCTTGAAAATCTGCCCATGTAAAATCATTGTCTTTCGTTTCGGGCGCATTTGCAGTAAGCACATAACGAAGTACATCCTGCTGATTTGGAAACTCTTTTAAATATTCATGCAGCCACACTGCCCAGTTTTTGCTTGTTGAAAGTTTGTTACCTTCCAAATTTAAAAATTCGTTTGCAGGTACATTTTGTGGAAGGATGTAACTGCCTTCGGCGGAGAGCATTGCCGGAAAAATAATGCAATGAAACACGATGTTGTCTTTCCCGATAAAGAAAAGCATTTTGGTTTCTTCGTCTTTCCAGTAATCTTCCCAATTTTTCCCTTCACGTGCCGCCCATTCTTTGGTGGAAGAAATATAACCGATAGGTGCATCAAACCAAACATACAGCACTTTTCCTTCGGCGCCTTCCACCGGAACAGGAATTCCCCAATCCAGATCGCGGGTAACGGCTCGCGGTCGCAATCCGTCGTCAATCCAACTTTTACACTGTCCGTACACATTGGGTTTCCAGTCTTTTTTGTGATTGACAAGAATCCAATCTTTTAAAAAGTCTTCATATTCATTCAAAGGTAAAAACCAGTGTTTTGTTTCTTTTAAAACAGGCTTGTTTCCGGTAATTACACTTTTAGGGTCAATTAAATCTGTGGCGTTTAAACTTGTCCCGCATTTTTCGCATTGATCGCCGTAAGCTTCTTCATAAGCACATTTCGGACACGTTCCAATGACATAGCGATCGGCTAAAAATTGTTTGGCCTCTTCATCATACAGTTGTTCGGTGACTTCTTCTGTAAATTTTCCTTTATCATACAGTGTTTTAAAAAATTCGGAAGCCGTCTGATGATGAATCTCCGCGGAAGTTCGGGAGTAATTGTCAAAAGAAATTCCAAACGCTTCGAAACTCTCTTTAATCATGTGATGGTATTTATCGACGATTTCCTGAGGAGAAACTCCTTCTTTCTTAGCTTTCAGCGTAATTGCAACACCGTGCTCGTCACTGCCGCATATAAAGGCTACATCTTTTCCTTGAAGGCGTTTGAAACGCGCATAAATATCGGCGGGAACATAAACGCCGGCAAGATGACCGATATGAATCGGACCGTTGGTGTAGGGCAATGCTGCAGTAATTGTATATCGTTTTGGAATTGTAATCATAGTCAACCAATGTTTTGTGAAAAATCTGATGGACAAAGGTACATTTTTCAATTATTTATAAACTCGCAACGACGTGTTTCAGTATATTTTTATAAAAAAATTATAAGCCTGAAGGGAATTTTATAGAAATTATTCCCAACATTTATAAAATAATGTTTGGGCAGATTTTTAGATTTAATCGATGAACAATTGGATGCAATGCATCTATTGAGTTATTTTTGAAACAAGATAATTTAAAAAATCGACGCTTTGAAAACTCCGGATTATTTAAAACATGGCGACACCATCGGGTTTCTTTCTACCGCACGTAAAGCGACTGCGGAAGAACTAAAACCGGTTATTGAATTTGTGAAAGAACTCGGACTTCAGGTGAAAATCGGAGCGACCATCGGTGCCGAACATCACCAATTTGCAGGTGATGACGCTTTGCGAATTTCGGATATGCAAAATATGTTAGACGATCCCGATATCAAAGCCATTTGGTGTGTGCGTGGCGGCTACGGTACCGTGAGAATCATCGACGCTCTCAATTTCGAAAAATTCTTGGAACATCCGAAATGGATTATCGGTTATAGTGATATGACCGTGTTGCATGCCCATATCAACAAATTGGGAGTCAAAAGTCTGCACGCTCCTATTGCCGCAACCGTTATGAATAATACACAAGAGTCCATTGATTCCATACAAACTGTTTTGATGGGAAATCCATACGCCATTGAAATAGCAAACAGCAACAAACTAAGCCGTTACGGAATTGCCGAAGGAAGGTTGACGGGCGGAAATCTCTCCATTTTATATTCACTTTGTGGAAGTTCGTCTTGCATAGACACCAATGGAAAAATTTTGTTTTTGGAAGATTTGGATGAATATCTGTACCACATTGACCGTATGATGATGAATTTAAAACGAAACGGGCTTCTCGATAATTTGGCGGGTTTGATAGTTGGCGGGCTGACCGATATGAATGACAATGATACGCCCTTTGGAAAACAAGCGGAAGAAATTATAGCAGATGCCATAAAAGAATATGATTATCCGGTATGTTTTGATTTTCCAGCCGGACATATCGACGATAACAGAACTTTGCTAATGGGCAATCGGGTGCGGTTAACCGTTTCCGAAGGTCGGGTTGCATTGGAATTTTTAAATGAATAAAAAGTTATGGCAAGTCACAATGAATTGGGCAAACTCGGGGAAGACCTGGCTGTGGCGCATCTACAGGCAAAAGGATATACCATTCTGACACGGAATTATAGGTTTGACAAAGCAGAAATCGATATTATTGCTCAGCGTGAGGAAGATACCATTGTGATGGTAGAAGTAAAAACCAGAAACAGCAGTTTTTTTGGCGATCCTCAAAGTTTTGTTACCTCGCGAAAAATAAAATCCTTAGTCAAAGCAGCTCATGAATATGTCATTGCCAATGAAATTGAAGCAGAAGTGCGATTTGATATCATTGCCATTTTAAAAAACCAACACCAAGAAAGCTTGCAGCACTTTAAAAATGCTTTTTATCATTTTTAAATTAGCTTTTTAAGTGCTTAACAATGGCATCGCTCAGCGGTGTTACAGCAGATTCAAACACGTCGATGAGGTTTCCGTTTTCGTCAATTAAGTATTTTTGGAAATTCCACTTTACCGTACTGTCTTTTTTGCCGTTGTAAGCTTTTGAAGTCAGCCAACGATAAATCGGATCTTGATTTTCTCCTACAACGGTTGTTTTTTCAGACATAGGAAAAGTAACGCCGTAATTTCGTTCACAAAACGCGGCGATGTCCTCATTTGTTCCCGGTTCTTGATTGCGAAAATCATTGGCAGGAAACCCGATGATGATTAATCGGTCTTTATATTGCTGATACAGCGATTCCAACTCTTTGTATTGGGGCGTAAAACCGCACTTTGAGGCCGTATTTACAAGAAGCATTTTTTTGCCCTTAAAATCGGCGAGACTTATTTCTTCACCTTCCAGCGAGGTAAAAGAATAATCATAAATGTTTTTTGACATGGTATTTTGAGATTGAGTGATGGTAAAGGTAAAAACACACAAAAAGAACATTAAAATTTTCATAGCACAACATTATAAAACCAAACAAATTTACATTTTTAAATCAGATGAATGAGCATCAAGAATGATAAGAAAAAGTGAAAATTTATTTTTTTGAAGTTTCTTTTTCAAATAATTAGGTATAAATTGATAAAGGTTCAAAAGAATGTTGTATATTTGCACCGATTTTTGATACGAGAACTATATGAGGGGACTAAGTGTCCCCTCTTTTTATCAAAATAATTTGTGCGTATATGCGTGAGCGAGTAGCAGCATTGGTGAATAAAGCTTTAGAGTCAGATACTTCTTTGTTTTTGATAGACTTGACAGTTTCAGCAGACGGAAGAATCCGGGTTATAGTTGACGGCGACAAAGGAGTCACGGTTGACGATTGTGTGGCAATAAGCCGAGCGATTGAACACAATTTGGATGAATCTGATGATTTTTCCATTGAAGTGATGTCGGCGGGATTGTCAGAATCATTGGTTTTGCCGCGTCAATACAAAAAGAACATCGGAAGAAAGCTTTCGATAGTGACAACTGACGGTCAGAAAATCGAAGGCGAACTTACCAAAGCTACGGACACGGATTGCATATTGACTTGGAAAGCGCGAGAGCCCAAGCCTATAGGCAAAGGAAAAACGACAGTTGTCAAAGAAGCAACTGTATCTTATGAAGATATAAAAGAAGCAAAAGTGATGATAACATTTTAATTGCAGGAGAAATGGAAAATATTGCATTAATAGAATCTTTCTCAGAATTTAAAGATGATAAATTAATTGACAGAGTAACGCTTATGGCGATACTTGAAGAGGTGTTTCGTACTGCTTTGAAGCGGAAGTACGGAAGCGATGATAATTTCGATATTATCATAAACCCGGATAAAGGGGATATGGAAATATGGCGAAATCGCGTGGTGGTTGCCGATGGTGAAGTTGAAGATCCCAATGCCGAAATTTCTTTAAGTGAAGCTCGAAAAATAGAATCTGATTTTGAGATTGGAGAAGATGTGGCAGAAGAAGTGAAATTGGTTGATTTGGGAAGACGTGCAATATTGGCGTTAAGACAAAATCTGATTGCAAAAATTCACGAACACGACAACACCAATATTTATAAACAATTTAAAGATTTAGAAGGAGAAATTTACAATGCCGAGGTACATCACATCCGCCATCGTGCCGTAATTTTATTGGACGATGAAGGAAACGAGATAATTTTGCCAAAAGAAAAACAAATTCCTTCTGACTTTTTTAGAAAAGGCGACAATGTTCGCGGAATTATAGAATCGGTGGATTTAAAAGGAAACAAGCCGACCATCATCATGTCGCGAACTCATCCGTTGTTCTTGGAAAAACTTTTTGAACAAGAGATTCCGGAAGTTTTTGACGGATTGATTACCGTGAAAAAAGTAGTTCGTATCCCCGGAGAAAAAGCAAAAGTTGCTGTAGATTCATACGACGATCGCATCGATCCCGTGGGCGCATGTGTGGGGATGAAAGGATCACGAATTCACGGAATTGTACGGGAACTGGGCAATGAGAATATCGATGTGATTAATTACACTTCCAATGTGAATTTATACATTGCGCGTGCATTGAGTCCGGCAAAAATCAATTCCATCAAAATTGATGAAGAAAATAAAACTGCCGAAGTATCGCTGCGTCTGGAAGAAGTGAGTAAAGCCATCGGTCGCGGTGGTCATAACATTCGTCTTGCAGGACAATTGACAGGATACGAAATCGATGTCATCCGCGAAGGCGAAGAAGGCGAAGAAGATGTGGAATTAAAAGAGTTTGCAGATGAAATTGACGCGTGGATTATCGAAGAGTTTCACAAAATCGGATTGGATACTGCAAAAAGAGTATTGGAGTATGACATAGAGGATTTGATTGCTCGTACGGATTTAGAAGAAGAAACCATACGTGAAGTAGTAAAAATATTAAAAGAAGAATTTGAGGAATAGTTTATAGTTTAAGTACATTTAAACATTCTTTGGAAAAGATAAAATTTTAGGAGAAAAGCATCTATGGCTGTAGAAAAAAAAAGAAGGATTAATCAAGTATTACGTGAGTTCAATATTTCATTGGATCGTGCGGTAGAATTCCTTAGCTCTAAAGGATTCGATGTAGAGGCAAGTCCAAATACCAAAATATCGAAAGAGGAGTACGAACTTCTTTATGAGGAATTTGAAACCGATAAAAGCAAGCGTCAGGAATCTATAGAAGTAGGCGAAGAAAAGCGTAAAGAAAAGGAAGAACTGCGCTTGGAGCTTGAACGGGAACAAGAGAAACAAAAGAAAGAGTCAAGTCGAGTAATTAGAGCAGAAATCAAATTAGCAGGTCCTAAGCAAGTTGGAAAAATTGATTTAGATGCACCTAAGAAACAAGTCTCTGTAAAGCCTGCTGAGGAAAAACCTCAAGTTGCCAAAAAGGAAACTCCTGAGGTGAAACCAAAACCGGAGGCGGAACCTGTTAAAGAGGAAAAACAGAAAGAAACAGCTCCTACAGCTGAGAAAAAGGTTGAAGAAAAACCGAAAAAAGTTGTTGAACCGGTTCAGGAAGTTAAGAAAGAAACGCCTAAAACGGAGAAACAACAACCTGTTGTTCCTTTAAAACCTAAAGAAAAATCCGAAGCACCGAAAAAGAAATCCGAAGCACCGAAAACTCCTTCCAAGGAGCAGCCCAAGAAAACGGTTGAATCGCCAAAACCTGCCAAAGAAGCGGAGGTGAAAGCAGAAGAAGCAACTCCTGAAAACACGATTATTACAACGGAATACAGAAAACTGGAAGGACCTAGTTTTACGGGTCAAAAAATAGATCTTTCTAAATTTGACAAACCGGAAAAGAAAAAAGAAACAAAAGATCCCAAGAAGGATAAAAAAGGCAAGCGACGTCGCATTTCAAAAGATGTAAAGCCTGCGACTGCCGGTGGAAACCGACCGCAACGCGGCAGAGGTCGTAAACCGGTTCAAGCACCCAGAGAGGAGCCGAGCGAGGAAGAAGTACAAAAACAAATTCGCGAGACCTTAGAAAAACTTCAAGGTAAAGCTTCCCGAGGGCGTGCCGCGAGATACCGAAAAGAAAAACGTGAATTCCACCGTCAGAAAACTGAAGACGAGTTGGCACAACAAGAATTGGAGAGCAAGTTGCTGAAAGTTACAGAATTTGTCACCGTTAGTGAAGTGGCAACCATGATGGATGTGCCTGTAACCAAGGTTATTTCAGCGTGTATGTCATTGGGATTGATGGTGACCATGAATCAGCGATTGGATGCGGAGACCTTGAGTATCGTCGCCGATGAGTTTGGGTATGAAGTAGAATTTGTTACAGCCGATATTGAGGAAAATTTAGAAGAACAAGAAGACGCTCCGGAAGATTTAAAACCAAGAGCGCCGATTGTTACCGTAATGGGTCACGTAGATCACGGAAAAACTTCCTTATTAGATTATATTAGAAAAGAAAATGTAATCGCCGGAGAATCCGGAGGAATTACACAACACATTGGTGCCTATGGAGTAACCTTGGAAAACGGTCAAAAAATTGCTTTCTTGGATACTCCCGGACACGAAGCGTTTACCGCCATGCGTGCCAGAGGGGCTCAAGTTACAGACGTCGCTATTATTGTTGTAGCTGCAGATGATGACATCATGCCGCAGACAAAAGAGGCCATCAGCCACGCGCAAGCAGCCGGAGTTCCTATTGTCTTTGCGATAAACAAAATTGACAAACCCACTGCGAATCCCGATAAAATTAAGGAAGGACTCGCCCAGATGAATTTGTTGGTTGAAGATTGGGGTGGAAACATTCAATCGCAAGACATATCGGCCAAAAAAGGAACCGGGGTAAAGGAATTGTTGGAAAAAGTCTTGTTAGAAGCAGAATTGCTGGAACTTAAAGCCAATCCGAACAAGTTGGCGAACGGAACTGTGGTCGAAGCCTTTTTAGACAGAGGTAGAGGGTATGTTTCTACGGTATTGATTCAGAGCGGAACCTTAAAAGTAGGAGATTATGTGTTGGCAGGGCAACATTCCGGAAAGATTCGCGCCATGCATGACGAACGCGGTAACAGTGTAAAAGAAGCGGGACCATCAACACCGGTTTCAATTTTAGGATTGGACGGTGCGCCACAAGCGGGAGACAAGTTTAATGTCTTTAAAGATGAACGCGAAGCCAAAGCCATCGCTACCAAACGCATGCAGTTGCAGCGTGAACAAAGCGTGAGAACACAGCGTCACATCACCTTGGATGAGATAGGAAGACGAATTGCCCTTGGCGACTTTAAAGAATTGAATATTATTCTGAAAGGAGATGTGGACGGATCTGTAGAAGCGTTGACCGATTCTTTCTTGGAATTATCGACAGATGAAATTCAAGTAAATATCATTCATAAAGCAGTTGGTGCCATTACCGAGAATGATGTTTTGTTAGCCTCAGCTTCGGATGCAATCATCATTGGATTTAATGTAAGACCGATGGGCAATGCACGTCAGCTGGCAGATAAAGAGGAGATTGACATTCGAACTTATTCGATTATTTACGATGCCATCAACGATTTGAAAGATGCGATGGAAGGAATGTTGTCACCGGAAATGAAAGAAGAAATTACGGGAATGGCAGAAGTTCGCGAGTTGTTTAAAATTTCAAAAGTTGGAACCATTGCCGGTTGTATGGTTATCAACGGAAAAATTTACCGCAACTCCGGCATTCGATTGATACGCGAAGGAGTCGTGATTTACACAGGCGAATTGGCATCTTTAAAACGTTTTAAAGACGATGTCAGAGAAGTATCGAAAGGATATGATTGCGGAATTCAAATCAAGAATTACAACGACCTTGAAATCGGCGATCAGATTGAAGCATTCCAAGAAGTGGAAGTCAGAAAAAAATTAAAATAACGATAACTTTATAGTTTAGCTTAAGAAAGCTGCTCGTGACTCGGGCAGCTTTTTTTGTCATTAGGTTTGAGGTCGAAAGCTTCCCGTACTGGATATCTTTCTTACTCGCTACTGCGCTTATATCAAAAATAACCACAAATTAAATATAACTACAGAAAACACAAAATCAGCCTGAAGTGGCAAACAAGCGTTCATCACATCGATTATACGCATGAGCTATTTTCTCTTTCCGGTAAATCACAAAATTCATATATTTTAAATGTGCTTTTAACAATAGAAGTTTCTATACTACTTGATGATGTAGAAAATTTAAGTCGCGGGATGTATTTGCTGAAAATAAAAACCAACCAAGGTACGGTTACAAAGAAGTTTGTTAAAGACTAAACCATTGCTGTATAGCCTTGATTTTTAAGACTAAATTTTTTCTTCAGTGCATTGGTCTGAAAAACTCGGTCGTATCCAACACCTTTTTATGGTTGTACTCTTTTTATTTTTTTCTATCCGGTTTTAAAATAAAAGCAGCGGAAAATTCCTTTTTCAAGAGGAGCAACACCCGTTCAGCCTCTATTCTTGAGTTAAAATTGCCGACCCAAACTTTGTAATTGGGGGTTTCATATTCAATCGAAGCCGGCCAATCAGTAAAGTCCTTCTGATATTTTTCAAGGGTTTCATTCGCTTTGGAGAGTTCTCCGTAGTATATTTGAATAGTGTAACCGATGGAAAGCCGATTTTCTTTCTCTAAATTTTTCTGGATTTCGAGCATTTTTGGAATTCGGGAATCTTCATTTATGATGATTGAACCTTGTTGTGCAGCTAAAGTCATGCTTATTGAAAATGCTACTAGGCTGAAAATAATTGATTTAAAATCTAAGGATATGTTCATCTGTCGTTTTGTTTGCTACAAATTTAATACTTTATCTTATGTGCTTTGTAATTCGCGTTATTTAGAATTAGTATAAATTATCGCTTAACACTTTGTTTGCATTTTCAAAATCGAGTTTATAATGTACTTTTGCTCTTTAAATTCTGGAAGGCGTCGTTTTAATAGCCGACTAACAGAATCTAAAAGTATGCCAAGAATTGACCAATATATTATAACCCATAGTATGAAACAGGTAAGTTTTATAAATCTTCGTTCAAAATTGCCCTTTCTTCTGTTGGCTTTGATGCTGACATTTTCAGCCGCTGTTTATGCGCAAGATGAAGCTGCCGAGGAATCCGTGGAAGATACCTCCGGTGCCGATATTGCTGCAGGTGAAGCATTGTTTAAAGCGAATTGTGCAGCGTGTCACAGATTGGACAGAAAATCAGTCGGTCCGGAATTAAGAGGTGTTGGACAAAAGTTTGATCGTGATTGGTTGTATAAGTGGATTCAAAACAGCCAAGCTTTAGTCAGAGCAGGAGATCCGTTGGCCGTTCGATTGTTTGAAGAACACAACAGGATGATCATGACCCCCTTCCCGGGATTGTCTGAAACCGATATCGATAACATTTTAGCGTATACCGACCAGCCTAAAGCCGAGCCGCAAGCTGCCGCAACAGATGCTGCAGCGGCTGCATCAGGTGCTGGCGGAGGAGCGCAGGGCGGCGTGTCTAATACAATCCTTCTTGGAGCGCTGGCGCTGATATTTTTGCTTTTGGTAATTATGCTTTTCTTGGTGTACAACACACTTCGAAGAATTGCAGTTGCTAAAGGAATTCACGTAGAAGAAGAGAAAGAAAAAAGAACGCCGATTTGGAAGGCGTTCATTCAAAATCAGTTTTTAGTAATTGTTACTTCCATCGTCTTGTTGTTTGCGGCGAGTTATTTTGCATTTGGATATTTAATGCAAATCGGCGTTGATCAGGGTTATCAGCCGGTGCAGCCCATCCATTACTCTCATAAAATTCACGCCGGTGACAACGGAATTGATTGTAATTTCTGTCATAGCGGAGCAAGACAAGGGAAAACTGCAGGAATCCCTTCATTAAATGTGTGTATGAATTGTCATATGAGTATTTCTGAAGTATCTGAAGAAACAGCTACAGCAGAATATTCCAAGGAGTTTTATGACGGAGAGATCGCAAAGCTTTACGAAGCGGTGGGATGGGATCCGAATGAAATGGCTTACACCAAAGATCCAAAGCCTGTAAAGAGGGTTCGCATTCACAACTTGCCTGACTTTGCATACTTTAATCACGCACAGCACGTAGCTGTGGGAGGTGTTGCTTGTCAGACGTGCCACGGTGAAGTGGAGCAAATGGAGGTGATGGAACAGCATGCAACATTAACTATGGGGTGGTGTATCGATTGTCACAGAGAAACAAATGTGGCTCTTGGAACAAACGAGTATTATGCAAAAATTCACGAAGAGCTCTCCAAAAAATATGGAGTAGAGACACTGACTGTCGCTGAAATGGGAGGCATGGAGTGTGCAAAATGTCACTATTAATTTAAATTGAATCTGAGAAAACTAAATTCTTGTGTGATTAAAAAGAGAAGGTTGATTTAATTTTTAGGAGTTTTTAATCCACATATAAAACGTGTTCAAATATTATGGCATCAAATAAAAAATACTGGAGAAGTATAGATGAGCTAGATCAGGACAATGAAATTGTTAAGGCACTTGAAGATAAAGAGTTTGTAACGGAAATTCCCGTTGATGATTTCTTGGGTGATAAAAAAACGCTGGAAACTTCCAGAACTACCCGAAGAGATTTTTTAAAGTATGTCGGTTTCTCTACTGCTGCAGCTACTTTAGCGTCGTGTGATGGTCCTGTGGTGAAAGCGATACCATATGTAATTAAACCGGAAGAAATCACTCCGGGAGAAGCAAATTATTACGCTTCCACGATTGGCGACGGTTTTGATTTTGCCAATGTGTTGGTGAAAACCAGAGAGGGACGACCGATAAAAATTGAGCGAAACGACTTGTCCAAATATAACGGAAGTGTTAATGCGCGTGTGCATGCTTCTGTTCTGGGACTCTATGATAAAAACAGATTGACAGGACCAACTATAGACGGTGCTGAAGTTAGCTGGTCTGAGTTTGATGCAGTAATGGCTCAAAAAATGAATGCGCTGCAAGGTCAGGAGGTAGTTTTGCTTACACAAACCTTTGCGAGCCCTTCTACCGAGAAACTTATCGGAGAATTTATCGAAAAATATCCCAACGTACGTCACGTGGTTTATGATGCCGTGTCAAGTTCGGATGCTTTGGATGCGTTCCAAAATAAATACGGCGTACGTGCATTGCCCGATTATGATTTTTCGCAAGCCGAAGTTATCGTGTCCGTGGGTGCCGATTTCTTAGGAGATTGGCAAGGTGGAGGATACAGTGCTTCCTATGCAAAATCGAGAATCCCGAGAAACGGGAAAATGTCGCGTCATATTCAATTTGAAGCAAATCTAAGCTTATCCGGTGCAAAAGCAGATAAACGCGTTCCTGCTACACCTTCTCAGCAATTGCAAATATTAAGAGCTTTGGCAGGCGGAAGTACTTCCGGATTGCCTGAACATATTGCCGATGCTGTTATGAAAGCAAAAGCGCAATTGCAAAAAGCCGGACGTCGTGGCGTTCTTGTAACAGGATTGCCGTCAGTAGAAGCGCAAACCATAGCGTTGGACTTTAATGCGAATAGTTCTGTGATGAATACAACGGCGCCTCGTTTGATAAGACAGGGAAGCAATGCGGAAGTGAACAGCGTGGTAAACGGCGTGTTATCAGGTTCAATCAAAGGTTTAATCACTGTTGGCGTGGATCCGGTTTACTCTTTGCCGAATGGCGCTGCGTTTGCCGAAGCATATAAGAATTTAACATTTTCCCTTGCGTTTACGATGCGCAATGACGCTACTGCCGAGTTGGCGCAGATGGTAGCTGCTACGCCGCACTACCTTGAATCATGGGGAGACTATCAATTGAAGGCCGGAGTCTACAGTTTGTCTCAGCCCACCATTCGTCCGTTGTTTAACACACGTCAATTCCAGGATTGTTTGTTGCGTTGGACAGGATCGTCCGATTCTTATTATGACTACATTAAAAATTTATGGAACGATTCCATCCTTGACGGAAAGTCGTGGAATCAAGCTTTACATGATGGATATATAGAAACGAACAAACCTGCTTTTAGCACTTATCAAGCAAGCAGCAGCGGTGTGTTGGTTGAAAGTGAAAGTGACGGTGCTATTTCAGGCTTCCAGGAAAATTCCGGCGGTTTTGAATTGACATTATATACCTCAGTAGCTTTGGGTGACGGGCAGCAAGCCAACAACCCGTGGTTACAGGAATTACCTGATCCCATTACGCGTTGTACTTGGGATAATTATGTCACTATATCCAAAAGTGATGCCGATGAATTGGGATTGATGAACAAGCATGTTGCCAATGGCGGATTAAACGGGAGTTATGTGAATATTAAAATGAATGATGTTGTCATTGAAAATGTTCCCGTTATCGTACAGCCCGGTCAAGCAAAAGGATCGCTTGGGCTTGCATTGGGTTATGGAAAAACCGCTGCCATTCAAAAAGAAATGCAAACGGGAGTCAATGCATATCCCTTATACAAAAACTTCTCTACGGTACAGAATGTTACTTTAGAGAAAGCTTCCGGAGTTCATGAATTTGCAAGCGTACAAATGCAAAGTACCATGGCAGGAAGAAGCGAAGACATCATCAGAGAAACAACTATTGAAATCTTTAATACGAGAGATAAGGAATTTTTTAATCCTGTTCCGGCAGTTGAATACGATCATCAGTTTGTAGAAGTTCGTGATCAGAAAGTCGATTTGTGGGCACCTTATGACACTTCAATTGGACATCACTTCAATATGTCCATTGATTTGAACGCGTGTACGGGATGTGGTGCTTGTGTGATTGCATGTCACGCAGAAAATAACGTTCCTGTAGTTGGAAAGGATGAGGTTCGCAAATTCAGAGATATGCATTGGTTGCGTATTGATAGATACTATTCTGCCGGTGATTCTTATCAAGAAGAAATAGAAACTTCTGATAATCTTGGGGCATTTGAAACTTACCATAAAATAGAAACTCCGGGATATGAAAATCCTCAAGTGGCTTTCCAACCGGTGATGTGTCAACATTGTAATCACGCACCTTGTGAAACAGTATGTCCTGTTGCTGCTACTTCTCACGGTCGTCAGGGTCAAAACCAAATGGCCTATAACCGTTGTGTAGGAACAAGATATTGTGCAAACAACTGTCCTTATAAAGTTCGTCGATTCAATTGGTTTAACTATAGTGAAAATGATGAGTTCGATTACAATATGAATAATGATTTAGGACGAATGGTCTTAAATCCGGATGTGGTGGTTCGCTCTCGCGGAGTGATGGAAAAATGTTCACTTTGTATTCAGATTACTCAAAAAACAATATTAGACGCCAAAAGAGAAGGCAGAGAAATCAAAGACGGAGAGTTTCATACAGCTTGTTCAAGAGCTTGTAGTACAGGAGCCATTGTTTTTGGAGATGTTAATGATAAAGAATCAGAAATATCAAAACTCCGTGAAGGAGATCGTATGTTCCGATTGTTGGAAAATGTTGGTACACGACCGAATGTAATGTATCAAATGCTTGTAAAAAATACATCGGAAGAATAATAATTAAAGTAACAAACTAATTATAAGAGTTAAGTATGTCGTCACACTACGAAGCACCGATTAGAGAGCCTTTGGTTCTGGGAGACAAGTCCTATCATGACATCAGCCGTGAAATAGCTGCCCCTATCGAAGGAAAGGCAAATAAATCTTGGTGGATTGTTTTCACAATTTCCCTCGTTGCATTTTTGTGGGGAGTAGGTTGTATTATTTATGTAATATCTACCGGTATAGGAGTTTGGGGTTTAAATAAAACCATCGGCTGGGCATGGGATATCACCAACTTTGTTTGGTGGGTTGGTATCGGACACGCCGGAACACTGATTTCAGCCGTACTGTTATTGTTCCGTCAAAAATGGAGAATGGCGGTAAACCGTTCTGCAGAGGCGATGACAATTTTTGCGGTAGTCCAAGCCGGTTTGTTCCCGCTGATTCACATGGGACGTCCTTGGTTGGCTTATTGGGTATTGCCTATTCCGAATCAATTTGGTTCGCTTTGGGTAAACTTTAATTCACCACTCCTTTGGGACGTTTTTGCAATTTCCACTTACCTTTCCATTTCATTGGTGTTCTGGTGGACCGGACTGCTTCCTGACTTTGCAATGATTCGCGACAGAGCAAAAACTCCTTTTCAAAAGAAGATATACGGAATCCTTAGTTTCGGATGGTCGGGAAGAGCAAAAGACTGGCAACGTTTTGAAGAAGTTTCTCTTGTGTTGGCAGGACTTGCAACTCCTTTGGTACTTTCCGTACACACCATTGTATCATTTGACTTTGCCACATCGGTCGTTCCGGGATGGCACAGTACCATTTATCCGCCTTATTTCGTCGCCGGTGCTATTTTTTCGGGTTTTGCAATGGTGCAAACACTTTTGATAATCATGAGAAAAGTGCTCCATCTGGAGGATTATATTACGGTGTTGCATATTGAGTATATGAACCAAGTAATTCTCTTGACCGGAGGAATTGTCGGGGTGGCCTATATAATTGAATATTTTATCGGATGGTACACCGGGATGCCTTATGAAAACTATGTGTACTTGTCATTTGGTGCAGCAACCGGTCCGTACTGGTGGGCATTCTGGGCACTGATTATCTGTAATATGGTTGTTCCATTGACCCTGTGGGTAAAAAAATACAGAAGAAATATTGTCTGGACGTTTATCGTTTCGATTATTATCAACATCGGAATGTGGTTTGAGCGATTTGACATTATCGTTATCGATTTGAGTAAAGACCGTCTGCCTTCATCGTGGGCGATGTTCCAACCAACTTTTGTCGATATCGGAACGTTTATAGGAACTATTGGCTTTTTCTTTGTCCTGTTCTTACTTTATGCACGTACTTTCCCCGTCATTGCTCAAGCGGAAGTCAAGACTATTTTGAAGTCGTCCGGAGAAGGATACAAGAGATTGCGGGCAAAACACGGTGATGATGTCAGCCACGCTCAAAATGTAGAATCCTATCCTGCGGATGCCGGACCGGCAGCAAACATTTCTTACAAGCGATTTGAAAATGTAATTCCGTATGAAAGAGGTGCGGCAGGATCGTCTACTTCAGATATTGCACAAGCGCGAGAAGCTAAAATTAATCAGTTGCTTGATAGTGTCGGCAGATTTGATGGGGCGATACAAACTCAAGACGATTTGCAGCGCATCAAAGGAATTGGTCCTGTATTGGAGCAGCAACTGCATCAGATTGGAATTTTTACATTTGATCAAGTAAGCAGAATGACTACCAAAGAGTATCAGCTTATCAAAGATATTATTAGTGATTTTGCCGGAAGTCCTGACCGTGATGATTGGGCGGCACAAGCGTTGATGTTAAAAAATGAAAAATAATTATGGCAGCAAATAAGATACACGCAATTTATACCGACGACGATCTGCTGTTACAAGCGGTGAAACAAACGCACTCAAAAGAGTACGAGATATCAGAAGTTTACACTCCCTTTCCTGTTCACGGATTGGACGAAGCAATGGGACTGAAACCAACCCGCCTAGCTATTACTGCATTTCTTTACGGTCTTGTTGGATTGTCACTGGCAGTTTGGATGATGAACTATATGATGATTATGGATTGGCCGCAGAATATCGGAGGAAAACCCAGTTTTTCCTTTCATCAGAATATGCCGGCATTTATCCCGATTATGTTTGAAATGACCGTGTTCTTTGCCGGTCACTTGATGGTGATTACTTTTTATATGAGAAGTCGCTTGTGGCCATTCAAGAAAGCTGAAAATCCGGACATAAGAACAACCGATGACAGATTTCTGATGGAAATAGAAGTAGCAGATCACAACGTTGATGAACTTGCCAAATTTCTATACGATACCGGAGCATCTGAAATAAGTTTGATTAAAAACGAAGAAGATATCTAAATTATGAAAACACTATCAAAAATAGCCTTAATAATGGTCGTGTCAGCATCGCTGGTAGGGTGTTTTAATAAAAACAAACCGAATTACCAATTCTTTCCCAATATGTATGTTTCACCTAGTTATGATACTTATGGGGCTTATGAAATATTTCCGAATGAACAGTCAGCGATGTTGCCTGTAGAAAATACCATCCCGAGAGGTTTTAAACCCTATGAATTGGAGCATAGTTATGAAGGCTATCAAGCATCTAAAGACATTTTGGATTTTCCGATTGAAGTAAACGAAAAGAATCTCACAACAGGAAGTCAACTGTTTACCTTGTATTGTGCTGTTTGTCACGGTGACAAAGGGGACGGAAAAGGCATCTTGGTCGAAAGAGAAAAATTCTTGGGCGTTCCAAGCTTTGCAGATCAGGGGAGAGAGATTGTTCCCGGTCGTGTGTATCACGTTCAAACCTATGGATTAAACACAATGGGGTCCTATGCCTCGCAAGTAAATTCTGAGGAGCGCTGGCAGATTGCCATGCACGTCATGGATTTAAAAGCGCAACTTAACGGAACACCCGGAATTCTTGAAACTGCTGCACAAAATCAGAATAATACAGTCCAAGAAACTGAAAGCGATGTTGCAGATTCCGAAGAAACACAATCTAATTAAAGAATTTAAAAGAGAATGGCTAATAAAATGTACACGTTACCTAGTAAATTAAAACTGTTTTCCATTATTCTTGTGGCAATTGGATTAGTGGGAATTGTCTATGGATTTCTCAGCACTCCAAAGACAGTGGATGATGTTCAACATATCATCGAAGAACATCAAGCACATCGAGCAGCCAATAATAGCGCTACAGCTGATTTTATAGATAGAGCTCGCGGAGAAGAAGGGTTTTCTGATCGTTCGTTGCAAGAATCTCAAGACTTCGCTTATAACGACGGTTCCTTAGAGCACGCTGAGCATGTTTTACACCAACTGCAAGCAAGACCTTGGTCGGCTACTTTTACCGCCGCATTCTTTTTTATGATGCTCGCTTTGGGTGTGTTGGTATTCTACGCAATTCAATACGTAGCCAAAGCAGGGTGGTCACCGGGATTGTACCGCATCATGGAAGGAATTACCAATTACTTGTTGCCGGGATCAATCATCGTTCTGTTGATTGTTATTTTTGCGGGAACCAATTTCTTCCCTTGGTTAAACGATGATTTGGTTGCCGAAGACAAATACCTGCAAATTAAATCTGCCTACTTAAATATGCCGTTTTTTGTAATCAGAGGAATCATTTATGTGGCCGGATGGAACTTGTATCGATACATCGCCAGAAGAAATTCATTGAATCAAGCAGATGCATTAAACTTTGATTTCTACAGAAAAAACTACAATATTTCTGTGATATTCTTAGCCTTTTTCTTTATAACAGAAGCTTTTATGGCGATGGACTGGTTTATGTCTATGACACCTCACTGGTTTAGTACGCTTTTCCCTTGGTATGTATTTGCAAGTATGTTCGTCACTGCAATTACAGCATTGACATTGATAACTATTTATTTGCGAAGCATCGGATTGGTTCCGTTTATTTCGAACAAACACTTGCATGATTTGGCAAAGTATATATTTGCATTTAGCATTTTCTGGACTTATTTGTGGTTCTCTCAGTTTATGCTAATCTGGTATGCAAATATTCCTGAAGAAGCAGCTTATTTCACCATTCGAGTTCAAGAGTATGGAACCTTGTTTTTTGGAATGCTTATCTTTAACTTTGTTTTCCCGTTATTAATTTTGATGAATAGTGATTTCAAACGAATTCCTTGGCTTATTGTGATTACAGGAATATTTGTTCTCATAGGGCATTATGTAGATATTTACTTGTTAATAATGCCTTCGACGGTAGGAGCGCATTATTACTTTGGCATACCGGAAATTGGAGCTATTTTATTCTTCCTTGGTCTTTTCATACTTTTAGTAGGAATTGGATTAGGACAAACATCGCTCGATCCGGGGAATGATCCTTATATTAAAGAAAGTAAGAACTACCATTTTTAGTAAACTCGTATTAAAGAAGAAATAGAAGATGACTACATTTTTAGTAATTCTCGTTATCCTGTTATTTGGAGTGTCAGTATGGCAAATGAATAGAATTTTCCAATTGGCCAGACAAAAGCCGGTCGGTTATGCTGACATCGCAACAGATAAAGACAACAATAATCAAGGATATTTAATGGTAGGCTTTTTAGTCTTTCTATACTTGTTGACCATTGTAAGTTTTTATTTGTGGTATGATACTTTATTGCCCGAGTCTGCATCAGAGCACGGATCGCGAATCGACAATCTGATGTTGATTACCATGATTCTGATTTTTATCGTCGGTATCCTAACACAAGCATTGCTACACTGGTTTGCTTTTATTTATCGTGGAAACAAAACCCGTCAAGCTACTTTTTATGCAGATAATGACAAGCTTGAATTTATATGGACAATTATCCCTGTAATTACTCTTGCCGGACTTATTATCTACGGTTTGTTTACTTGGACCGATATTATGAATGTCAATAAAGATGACGATCCGCTAATTGTTGAGGTTTATGCTTATCAGTTCGGGTGGAGAGCGCGATACGGTGGAAATGACAACACGCTCGGAGAAGCAAACGTTCGCTTAATCGAAGGAATGAATACACTTGGAGTCGATATGTCCGATCCGAACAGTTTGGATGATAAAGTAGTATCGGAATTGCACTTGCCCGTAAACAGAAAAGTGCTGTTTAAAATTCGTTCGCAAGATGTACTGCACTCCGTATATATGCCGCATTTCCGAGCCCAGATGAATGCTGTTCCCGGAATGATTACACAGTTTGCATTTACACCGACCATCACCACCGAGGAGATGCGTCAAAAGCAATATGTTATCGACAAAGTGAATAACATTAATAACATTCGTCAGAGAGAAAGTGAAAAATTAATTGCCGCAGGCGATGAAGCTTTAGAACCTTATGAATTTGATTACCTACTTTTGTGTAATAAGATTTGTGGAGTAAGCCACTACAATATGCAAATGAAGATTGTAGTCGAATCCGAAGAGGATTATATGTCGTGGTTAGCAGAACAGCCAACTTTGGCAGAACAGTTGAATCAATAAATAGAATTAATTAGGAATTAAGATATGTCAGCACAAGTAGTTAATACCTATGACGATCATCAGGAAGATCTGGAACACACAAAAGAAACCTTCATCACGAAATATATCTTTAGTACAGATCATAAAATGATTTCAAAGCAGTATATGATAACCGGACTCATCATGGGAGCTATCGGGTTATTTATGTCTGTTTTATTCAGGCTGCAATTGGCCTGGCCGGATCATAAGTTTACCGTTTATGAAATATTCTTAGGAAAATGGGGACAAGACGGAGTAATGGATCCGAATATGTATTTGGCATTGGTTACCATCCACGGAACAATCATGGTATTCTTTGTTCTTACCGCAGGATTGAGCGGAACTTTCAGTAACTTGCTCATTCCGTTGCAAATCGGTTCGCGCGATATGGCTTCTGGATTTATGAATATGTTATCCTATTGGATGTTCTTTATTTCCGCAGTGCTTATGGTAATCTCTTTGTTTGTGGAAACCGGTCCGGCATCTGCAGGATGGACAATTTATCCTCCGTTGAGTGCCTTGCCGCAATCCATTCCGGGTTCCGGCGCGGGAATGACCTTATGGCTTATTTCCATCGCGATATTTATTGCCTCCTCTTTATTGGGATCTTTAAACTTTATCGTGACGGTGCTGAACTTGAGAACCAAAGGCATGTCGATGACTCGTCTGCCGTTGACAGTTTGGTCGTTCCTCGTAACTGCAATTGTCGGTTTGGTATCGTTCCCGGTACTGTTTTCAGCAGCTTTGATGTTGATTATGGATCGAAGCTTCGGAACTTCATTTTTTCTTTCAGATATTTATATTGCCGGGGAAGTATTGCACCATCAAGGAGGATCTCCGGTACTTTTTGAGCACTTGTTCTGGTTCTTGGGACACCCCGAGGTTTATATTGTAATTTTACCTGCGATGGGAATCGTGTCAGAGATATTGGCTACAAACTCCCGAAAACCCATCTTCGGTTATCGCGCGATGGTGGCGTCATTGCTCGCCATTGCATTCCTTTCAACAATCGTATGGGGACACCATATGTTCGTTTCCGGAATGAATCCGTTCTTAGGGTCGGTATTTACTTTTACAACTTTATTGATTGCCATTCCATCCGCAGTTAAATCATTTAACTGGATTACGACCATTTGGCGCGGAAATCTCCAAATGAACGTCGCCATGTTGTTCAGTATTGGTTTTGTTTCTACGTTTATTACCGGTGGACTTACCGGACTGATTGTAGGAGACAGTGCTTTGGATATTAACGTTCACGATACTTATTTCGTTGTTGCGCATTTCCACCTTGTGATGGGAGTTTCAGCCGCATACGGATTTATAGCCGGTGTGTATCACTGGTTCCCGAAGATGTTCTCAGGAAGACTGATGAACAAGCAGTTGGGGTATATTCACTTTTGGATTACCGCGGTAGGGGCTTACGGAATTTTCTTCCCGATGCACTTTGTCGGACTTGCCGGTCTGCCCAGACGTTATTACACCAACAGTAGTTTCCCGTATTTTGACGATCTCGC
>JAAYLC010000143.1 GCA_012522045.1 Bacteroidota bacterium | reverse complement strand
GCAATGCCCTGTCACTGTTGATGTTGTTCAAATAACCAACCAACAATATCTTGAAAAAAACAACCGGGTCAATGCTCTGCTGACCTTCACTTCCGTAGTATTTTTCTGTTGCCTTGTATAGAAAATGCAAATCTAAATATTGATTTACTTTGCGGTAAAAATCTTCCTTGGGAACCAAGCGATCTAAGCTCAGCTCATAAAATAGTTTTGGGGTAAAATCTTTTCGTCCTTGCATAGTGCAAAATACACATTACTGTACTGATAATCAAGTTATTGCATAATTATTTTGTCATAAAAAGTTAAATATTTGATTTTTATTCATAGATTTGGAGGAAGTTGTGCAACAGGCACAAGGTATTGCCAAAAGCCGGGGTGAACAGCTTCCATTGGACGTTTGTGCAATGTACAACATTTCTTCTTCGATTGAGTTTTAATGCTAAAAATCCCCGCCTTCGGCAATACCCAAAACGTTATGGTGCATTTTAAAACGACAACGAACAAGTGAGAAAACCATTAAAAATAGGAGAAATTGAATTTGCGACTAAAAAGGACGCATTAACTCACTACAAGACTATTTTGAACGCTTACGACTTTGGAGAAGAATTATCTACGAATGACTTTGATGATTTAATGAACTTGCTTGAAACTCACCCAAGAGTAAAAGAAAAAATTGGTGTCGGGATAGAAAAAATAAGGATTGCAAAAGTTCAGTATAACACCAAATCATTTGAATTGGTACGAATAGATGGTTCGACTGAATTTTTTTCCTATACAAAACGAATAAACGCACCGAAGACAAGTTTCACAAAATTCCGTGAAGCGTGCAGACAAGCAATTCAAGACGACTTGAGAAATGTAAAACTTGACTATTTTGAAAAGCACTCAAAAAAAGGACAAGTCAAATGCCAAGAATCAAAAGAACTTGCGAAATACGAAGAACTTAACGTTGACCATAGACAACCAAATACTTTTTCAGTAATCGTTGACAGATTTATTGAGTTGAACAATCTTGACATTGAAAAAATTGAGTACATCCAAGTTGACGGTGGACCAAATGAACTCAAAGACGATAAACTAAAACAGGAATTTAGAAAGTATCATCAAGACAAAGCAAATTTGAGAATCGTAAAAAAAGACTTGAATTTAGGACGTTCATTTCAAGCAAGAATAAATAGACAGAAAAAGGACTTGACAATTAAGGAATTAAACACGAAATGACAATAAAAACGCACCATAACAGCACCTACCCAAAAGTGGCGGTTCAGTGGTTAAATCAAGCTTTGTGCTTCTATCAAAGTTTGTGCTTGGTTGACAGTGAAGTGCTCCGAAATCGCCACCTTCGGGTAGCTGCAAACCGTCAAACTGTCTAAAAACCCTCTTCATTTAACTTTATTATTTTCTTTGATTTCTCTTGTGGTTTCGACTGTTTTTTTGTAATTTCATGCTTTGCAAATCACTTTTTTATTATGAAGTATATTTCCGGTAAAGACCGCCGTCAAATCGAAATATTTTCATTGGAACAGGTCATTGACCAAAACAATGAAGTGCGGCTCATCGATTTGTTTGTGGGAGGTTTG
>JAAYLC010000139.1 GCA_012522045.1 Bacteroidota bacterium | reverse complement strand
GAGTTTGATGATAAACTGGTTAGAAAACTAGTTGAAAAAACGATTGTATATTATGACAGGTTAGTGGTGGAGTTTAAGTCTGGGTTGGAAATAGAAGTAAACCTATAGCTTGTAATCATGTTGAGTGTGTCACCTCGATGTTAAGATAAATTACTATATTGATTTAGAGGTGGTTTAGTGTTTAATAATGTACTTGAACCTAGATATAAGGTTATTACACCTGAAATAGTCAGTAGTGCAAAATTTGAATCACATTTACTTAAACGACGAGAACAACTGTCCTGCCAAGAACTCAAACAAATGGATGATGTTGTGGAGCTTAAAGGCGGGAGAATAAATGCAGTTTACAAAGGCAGTATGGAGGGCGTAAAGAAGGTAATAAAAATATCATCTGGTTTATACAGAAAAACAGAGTTAAAAAGAGATGCCGAAGCACTTGACGATTTTTCAAAATCATTGAATTACATTTCACTAAAATATAATTTGTGAAAAACAGCGCATAAAAAAATCCAAATATAAAGTGAGGTAATAGATATGTTTTTAGACTTTAAAGAAAACAATATAAAAAATTATTTCAAAAATGCATATGATGTAAAAATATGTGAAGACGGAAGCTTGTGGCCTGTTAGATTTACCGATAAGCTTTTCTCAGTATACAATAAGGAAGAAAGTCGAAGAATTCGGAGTTTCTGTCCTTCCGGTGTGTGTATTGAACTGGTTACTGATTCTTCTTTTTTGAATTTAAGTGTAAAAACATTGGATTTTGCCCGTGATTATGCTTACTTTGATTTATACATAGATGACGTTTTCATAGAAACCGTCGGTGCGGAACCTGTAAGAGATTTGATGGAGAAAGTATCCTTTGATCTATGTCACATGCATCTTAACGGGAAGTTTAAAGACGATAAAAGAAAGCAAAAAATCACGATTTACTTGCCTCACCTTGTGGATGTACGTATAAAAGCAATAGAAATTGAGGATGGAAGTGTGGTAGAGGATTGTTACAATGAAACCAAGCATAAGAAAACTTTGCTGTGCCTTGGGGATTCAATAACGCAAGGTATGACTGCTAAAAATCCATCATCAGCCTTTCCTGTACAATTGTCAAGAATTCTGGGAATGAATATGATTAACCATGGAATTGGCGGTTATGTTTTTAATGAGGAATCCATTGATGAAGAAATGGGTTTAAATCCTGATCTTATAACAGTTGCATATGGCATAAATGACTGGTTTAAGTATAATTCCACGGATTATTTTAAAGAAATGTGCCTTAACTTCTTTAATAAATTAACAACAATTTATCCCGGAGCAAAAATATTTACAATAACTCCCATATGGTGCAGCAGTGAAGAGGAATTCAAGGCTATAGGATATCTTTACGAAACAAGAAAAGTAATTGAAAAAATAGCTTGCAAATTTAAATCAGTTTATGTTGTTGACGGTTTGAAGATGGTGCCCAATATGCCGAATTATTTTGTGGATGGAATTCACCCGAATGATTTAGGCTTCATGCACTACAGTATGAATTTGTTGAATGAAATACTGGCCGCAGAGTATAAATTATCAAGCGGTTCCACGACTATAGTTTAAACACTCAATATAAGGGGCCTTTGCAAAACACAGTTGCAAGACATGTCTCTTGTGCAAACCGTGTTTTATAGAGGCCCCTTCATGCAAGAAAATTTATTAACGATTTTTATTACTTAATTAATTCTACATATATAATTGCACTTTTAGGATGGAAAAATAATTTGGAATAACGAAAGGAAACTAGCAATAGCTACTTGGGTTACACATTTAATGATAGCCGATATTGTAATGAAACATTGTCCGGAACTGGATAGACGCGGGTTTTGTGTAGGGAATATTGCTCCGGACTGTAATGTGGAGAATGAGGACTGGACTTCTTTTACTCCGCCACGAGAGGTTACTCATTGGATGAGTGGAGAAAGAAAAACTGCTTCTGATTGCGATTCTTTTTGTAACGAGTACATAACACAGCTTTGCTTGTTGTGAATAAATTAAGGGAAAATAATTTAATTTAACGAATTTTAATCTGTCATAGTACCTGTCAAGCCAGGTTGATTGAATACCCCTTATCGAGATAAAACTCTCCGTACTCCGAATCGAAGGTTTCCGCTTCGCTGGAGATTGAGCTTATAGCCGGAGTATCCAATGTGAGTTGGGTTGAATAATCAACCGAG
>JAAYLC010000032.1 GCA_012522045.1 Bacteroidota bacterium | reverse complement strand
ATTCACAGGGCAGACAAAAAACCTATTTTATACGATGTCTATCTTCCGGAAAATTCAAAGCCGGAGCAGCTTGTCATCTTCATGCACGGCTACAAAGGGTTTAAAGATTGGGGAGCTTGGGAAATAATGGCAAAATTTTTCGCAAATGAAAATATAGCCTTCTTAAAATTTAATTTCAGCCACAACGGAACGACAATAAAAAACCCAACGGACATCACAGACTTGGAAGCTTTTGCAATGAATAATTATTCTTTGGAATTAGAAGATCTTGAAGCGGTGATAACATACACACATTCTGAAGAATTTCCGATAAAACAGCAATACACAACGTTGATGGGACACAGTCGCGGAGGCGGAATCGCAATTATAAAAGCCGCAGAAGATAATCGAATAAATAAAGTCGTAACATTGGCAGGGGTCTCCGATTTCAGAATCAGATTTCAAGAAAATACAGAAACCTTTAAAAAATGGTCAGAAACCGGAATAACCCACATAGAAAATACTAGAACCAAACAACAACTCCCCTATTATTTTCAATTCTATGAAGATTTTATGGCAAACGAAACACGCTTTACAATTAAAAGGGCGATGGCTTCCTTAAAACAACCAATACTCATTATTCAGGGCACAGGAGATTCTTCCGTACCACAAGAAGAGGCAATGGTTCTAAAAATATCCAATCCGAAAGCGGAATTATTTCTTATTGAAAATGCCGATCACGTCTTTGGTGCGCATCATCCGTGGGAAGCAGACCTTTTGCCCGACGATTTGGAAAAAGCGATTAGAAAGTCAATTGAATTTATCAAAAAACTATAACAGTTAAAAAAAATTCTTATTTTTGCCGTCCATTGGGGGATTAGCTCAGCTGGCTAGAGCGCTTGCATGGCATGCAAGAGGTCATCGGTTCGACTCCGATATTCTCCACAAAACAAAACCCAACCTCCTATTATTTTGGCGATTGCGGTTTTTTAATTATATGTATTTGTACAATTGTTACAACTTAATTTTTACAAATAAGGGTTTACTAAATTCTGAACATATTTTCCGATTACATCAAATTCGATATTTACGTTACTTCCTACTTTCAACGTATGAAAATTTGTATGCTCAAAAGTATAAGGAATGATTGCAACACTAAACATTCCTTTTCCGGATTCCACTACAGTTAAACTGACACCATCTACAGTGATTGAACCTTTTTCTACGGTATTAAACTCAGGATGCGCATGTTCAAAATAGAAAAGCGTACTCCCGTCCTGATCTTTAATTTTGGTGCACACAGCGGTTGCATCTACATGCCCTTGAACAATATGTCCATCCAAACGATCGCCTAATTTCATAGCCCGTTCCAAATTGACCACCGAACCTTGTGTAAGCTCCGATAGTGCTGTTTTTTGCAAGGTTTCTTCAATAGCAGTTACACGATATGAATCAGAGAAAATTTCAACAACTGTTAGGCACGCTCCATTGTGACAGACACTTTGATCGACTTTCAGTTCATTCGTAAAATCGGCTGAAACAATAAAATGAATATTTGAACCCTCCTTTTCAATATGTTTTATTCTCCCGATTTCTTCAATAATTCCTGTAAACATTATAGTTTTCTTTACATTTGTAACTACAAAAATAGCAATTCTAAAGGGCAGTATTTATGAACGGACAGGATAAAATTAAAATTGGAATAAGCATTGGGGATGTCAACGGCATTGGTGGTGAAATTATTCTAAAAACCTTTGAGGATTCCAGGATGTTAGATTTTTGCACACCTGTTATTTTTGGTTCCGCACGATTAATTTCTTTTTATAAAAAACAGTTTAAATCAGATTTAAATTTTCACGGAATCGACAGTATAGACGATGTGATTGTCAATAAAGTAAACGTTTTAAATATTTGGAAAGAGGCTGTCGCCATTAAATTTGGAGAAGAAAACAGCATGGGCGGGAGCTACGCATTGAAATCTTTAGAAGCGGCAGTAAAAGCATTGAAAAGCAATAAAATAGATGCTTTAGTGACAGCTCCGATAAATAAGACGAACATTCAATCAGATACTTTTAATTTTCCCGGACATACTGATTATTTGGCTAAAGAATTAGGTGGTGAAAGCTTAATGTTGATGGTTTCCGAAGACCTCCGCATCGGATTGCTCACCGATCATATCCCTTTAAAAAATGTAGTAGAACACTTAAATTATGAACATATCGCGAAAAAAATTGATACCATTCATAAAACATTGATTCAAGATTTTGGAATTTCCAAGCCCAAAATTGCGGTTTTAGGAATCAATCCGCATACGGGAGATAATGGAGTCATCGGGAATGAAGATGATACACTTTTAAGACCTGTGCTTGCTGATATGAAAAAATCAGGCAAATTGGTTTTCGGACCTTATGCAGCCGACAGTTTTTTTGGATCAGACAATTATAAAAGTTTTGACGTCATTGTTGCATGTTATCACGATCAAGGATTAATTCCTTTCAAAACACTCGCGTTTGGAAAAGGTGTAAATTTCACTGCCGGCTTGCCTTATATCCGAACTTCTCCCGACCATGGAACCGCGTTTGACATTGCCGGAAAAAACATTGCGCGGGAAGATTCGTTTCGTGAAGCTGTCTTTATGGCAATTAAAATTTATCGAAATCGTGAGGAGCACAAAACTCTTACCGCCAACCCCTTAGTAATCACTCAAAAACGAACTTCATCAAAAAAGAGATTCTAAAACAAGTACAATTAATAAATTTGCTTTATCTTTGCCCCCGCCTTATTTTGAGGAAGAGGTAATAAAAAAGGTGTGAAAATGAAGGAATTGATAGAATTTACAATCCCTTTTGTAGGATTGAAGATAGGAGAACACCGCTTTAATTTTGAAATTGGCAATACGTTCTTTAAGCATTTTGACTATGATGAATTTGATAATGCTGTAATAAATCTCGAGGTTCTTCTCGAGAAGAAAAGCACATTATTAGAATTTAATCTACTATTTGACGGATCTGTAAAGGTTCCGTGTGACTTGACCAATGAATTATTTGACCTTCATATTGAAGGAACCTATGAATTTGTCGTGAAATTTGGAGAAGCATACAATGATGAAAATGAAGACTTGTTAATTCTCCCCCACGGAAGTCACCATGTGAATATTCAGCAGTTTATATATGAAACTTTAGTTTTGGCTGTTCCCTTGAAGCGTATTCATCCGGGAGTAAAAGACGGAACTTTAAAAAGTGATATTCTCGACAAACTGGAAGAATTAAGTCCAAATGCCGAAACAGAAACCGAACAAAATAAAGAAAACGAAATCGATCCCAGATGGGAAAATTTAAAAAAATTAATTAAATAAGTTAAGAAATGGCACATCCTAAACGAAAAACGTCTAAGACAAGAAGGGATAAACGAAGAACGCACTACAAAGCTACAGCACCAACCTTGGCCGTTGATCCAACAACAGGTGAAACACATCTTTTCCATAGAGCACATTGGCATGAAGGAAAGCTGTATTATCGCGGACAGGTAGTTATTGATGCAACTGAAACAGAAGAAGCATAACTCTGTTTAAACCCTCTATAAAACAGATGCCTCCTTATTATCTTGGAGGCATTTATTTTTATTTAATTTATTTTACGTCTATTTGTCTCATAAAATTGGAATATTTTAGATATTTCAATCTTTTTGAGATAAATTTGATTCTATTGTAAGAATTTTAATTCTGTTTTATGAAAACTATTTCTGCTGCAATCACTGCCTTGGGCAGTTATGTTCCCGACTATGTTCTTACCAATAAAATATTGGAAACCATGGTGGATACCAATGATGAATGGATTACAACAAGAACAGGAATTAAAGAACGCAGAATATTAAAAGATAAAGGAAAAGGCACTTCTTATCTCGCAATCAAAGCTGCTGAAAATTTACTTTCAAAACACAATATCAATCCAAAAGAGATTGATATGATCATTATGGCAACGGCAACACCCGATATGCCGGTTGCATCGACCGGAGTTTTTGTGGCAACCGAAATCGGAGCTACCAATGCATTTGCATATGACTTGGGAGCTGCATGTTCCAGTTTTCTGTACGGGATGTCTACTGCAGCACGCTATATTGAATCCGGAAGATATAAAAAAGTACTTCTTATTGGTGCCGATAAAATGTCGTCAATTATTGATTATGAAGATCGGGCAACTTGTATTATTTTTGGTGATGGCGCCGGAGCGGTTTTATTTGAACCTAATGATGAAGGTATGGGTGTGCAAGATGAATTGTTACGTTCTGACGGTACAGGAAGACAATTTCTGAAAATTGAAGCAGGCGGCTCTATCCTTCCGGCATCACATGAAACTGTAGCCAACAAACAACACTACGTGTTCCAAGAAGGAAAAACTGTATTTAAATTTGCAGTGTCGAATATGGCAGATTCATGCGAGCAGATAATGAAGCGAAACAATCTTACAGAAAAAGATGTAGATTGGCTGGTTCCGCATCAAGCAAATAAAAGAATTATTGATGCTACCGCATCGCGCATGAATTTAGATGATAAAAAAGTGATGATTAACATTCACAAATACGGAAATACCACCTCGGCAACCTTGCCGTTGTGTTTGGTGGATTATGAAAAACAACTTCGAAAAGGCGATAATTTAATTTTTGCATCTTTCGGAGGAGGATTTACCTGGGGAGCTGTTTATCTTAAATGGGCCTACGGGGAAACTAAAATTAACTCTTAAACGTATGACTAAAATTAGCAATATGAATCTAAAGGACATTCAAAATTTAATCAAGTTTGTGGCGAAAAGCGGAGCAAGCGAGGTTAAACTGGAAACTGAGGATCTGAAAATTACCATTAAAACAGGTTCATCAGACGAAGGTAAAAATATGACTTATATTCAACAAGTCCCAAATATGCCTTCTCAAGCACCACAAATAATACCCGGCGCACCACAAATGGCCGCACCCGAATCACCGGCACCCCAAGAAAGTACTCCGGCTTCAGCGGAGAGTGAACAATCAAAATACATCACCATTAAGTCACCAATTATCGGGACTTTTTACAGAAAACCTTCACCAGACAAACCCGTTTTTGTTGAAGTGGGTGACACTATTAAACCCGGAGATGTTTTGTGTATTATTGAAGCGATGAAATTATTCAATGAAATTGAAAGCGAAGTATCCGGAAAAATAGTCAAAGTTTTAGTAGATGATTCGTCACCTGTAGAATTTGACCAACCGCTATTTCTTGTTGATCCATCCTAATTAATAAACTGAAAATTCTGATTTTAAGCGTCAGAAATTTTATTTAAAAGCATGTTCAAAAAAATATTAATTGCCAATAGAGGAGAGATTGCCTTACGTGTCATACGGACGTGTCGTGAAATGGGAATAAAAACTGTTGCAGTTTACTCGACCGCCGATGAAGAAAGTTTGCATGTCCGTTTTGCTGACGAAGCAGTTTGCATCGGTCCTCCGCCAAGTAATTTGAGCTATCTGAAAATGGCTAATATTATTGCTGCTGCAGAAATTACCAATGCAGATGCAATACATCCCGGTTACGGATTTTTAGCCGAAAATGCCAAGTTTTCAAAAATCTGTGCCGAACACGGTATTAAATTTATAGGTGCTTCTCCCGAAATGATTGAAAAAATGGGAGACAAAGCAACTGCCAAAGCTACCATGAAAGCTGCGGGAGTTCCTACCATTCCCGGAAGTGAAGGCATCTTGTCCTCCTATGAGGAAGCCGAGAAAGTTGCCGATGAAATAGGTTATCCGGTCATGCTAAAAGCAACAGCCGGTGGCGGTGGAAAAGGAATGCGTGCGGTTTGGGATAAAAAAGACCTTAAAAAAGCTTGGGAAAGTGCGCGTCAAGAAGCAGGAGCTGCTTTTGGAAATGACGGCATGTATATGGAAAAACTCATTGAAGAACCAAGACATATCGAAATTCAAATTGTTGCCGACAGCACGGGAAAAGCTTGTCACCTGAGCGAAAGAGATTGTTCCATTCAGCGCAGACACCAAAAACTTACCGAAGAAACTCCGAGTCCTTTTATGACAAAGAAACTTCGGAAAGAAATGGGAGATGCAGCAGTAAGAGCAGCCGAATACATCAAATACGAAGGTGCAGGAACCATAGAATTCCTTGTAGATAAACATCGGAATTTTTATTTTATGGAGATGAATACACGAATTCAGGTGGAACATCCGATAACCGAACAAGTTATCGATTATGACCTTATCCGTGAACAAATTCTTGTAGCTGCAGGAATTCCCATTTCCGGAAAAGATTATTTCCCTCAGTTGCACGCCATCGAATGCAGAATCAATGCGGAAGACCCGTATAATGATTTCCGCCCTTCACCCGGCAAAATTACAGTATTACACGCTCCGGGTGGTCACGGAATCCGATTGGACACACACGTTTACGCAGGATATACCATTCCGCCAAATTACGATTCAATGATTGCTAAATTGATTACTACAGCACAGACTAGAGAAGAGGCCATCAACAAAATGAAGCGCGCATTGGACGAGTTTGTGATAGAAGGGATTAAAACAACCATCCCGTTCCACAGACAATTGATGGATGATCCTAATTATCTGGCAGGAAATTATACTACTGCCTTTATGAATGATTTCAAAATGTTGCCACAAGAAGATTAGGCAATTATCAATAAAAGTCTGAAAGAGCATCATTATTTTTTTTTCAAGAATAAATGATGCTTTTTTTATTTAACTTTAATCAATTATAATTCTTTATATAATTCATTAAACAAAACATATTTTCAAGAGTTTGTTATAAATCTTTATGATTGCACGAATTTTTAAATGGTTTTTAAAAGGTGTTTTATGGTTTTCCATCCTAACTGTGCTTTGGGTTCTCGTGTATCGATTTGTCCCGATTCCCTACACATCACTTATGGCGATTCGTTCTTTGGAAGACAAAAATTTAACCATCAAACACCAATGGGTTCCGTTGGAGTCTATTTCTCCACATCTTCAATTGGCCGTTATTGCTGCAGAAGATCAAAATTTTTTAAACCATAATGGGTTTGATAAAGAAGCAATTAAAAAAGCCATAGAACACAACAAATCCGGAAAAACTCTTAGAGGTGCAAGTACCATTTCACAGCAAACTGCAAAAAACGTTTTTTTATGGCCGCAACGGAGTTGGATACGAAAAGGATTGGAAGTTTATTTTACATTTTTAATAGAAAATTTATGGTCTAAAGAACGGATTTTGGAAGTATATTTAAACAGTATCGAAATGGGAAACGGCATTTTTGGTGCACAAGCTGCTTCGGAATATTGGTTCAACAAATCAGCCGCTAAGTTATCCAAACAAAATGCTGCGGCAATTGCTGCAATTTTGCCGAATCCCAGAAATTATAAAGCCCATCCTCCGTCATCGTATATCTCCAGAAGAATCAATTGGATTCAACGGCAGATGAACAATCTGGAAACCCTTAATTTTGATTAATTGTTACTTGTTAGGCTGCTTATGGATACGGTTAAAGTAAAAGAAAAATTATTGGAACACTGCATCAATCAAATCCAAATTCGATTCACTAAAATCAAACAAACTATTGATAGTATTGAAGATGCTTTAAAAGAAGAGTCAAAAAATTCTGCCGGAAAACAACTGATGGAAATTGAAAAACTTCAATGGTTCACAAACCTTATTAATATTCATGAAACTTCAGACTACATCCGGTTGGGAAGTCTTGTGACCACAACAAATTTTGTTTATTTTATAAGTATTTCAACCGGCTCGCTTAAAATTGGAAATCAAGAAGTCCACTGTATCGCTTTAAATTCCCCAATCGGAATGGAATTAAAAGGAAAATGAAAAGGAGACAGCATTAATTTTAACCAACAATCTTTGATGATAACCAACGTACAATAAAATTATATCCGCGGCAATTTAATCAATACTTTGGGGATTTTTTCGCTTAATGACAGCAACCATTTTAACTGCTCTCTTATTAATTGTCTTTCTTCAATTTCATCTGTATTTGCTTTGGCTATGGATTCGTAATGAATTCCGTAAGTAGCGTCAAAAACAGCCTGTGTATAAACCTTGTTTGTCAATAATTCCGAGGATTCAATCTTACCATTTAACAAATCTTCCGCAACTTGTAGATTTGAAATTATGGAATCAGAAACTTTTTTAAAATTTTCAGATGCTTTAGTAGTTGGATGCGTAATAATATAGGTGCTTAAAGACGCCAAAGAAGATAAAAAAGTATGATTCAGCACCACAATTTCATAAACTTGTTCCATAATTTTATGCTGAGATTTGGGTTCTTGTGTCATTCTTTGAAAAGCCGAACTCAAATTTGACAGCTCCAAAAAGGCTTTCTTTCTACTAACTTTAAGCTCTGATGTAGGTTCTCCCTTTTTCTGATAAAATGCAACAATAGCTTTCAGATACTGTTTATTGGCTGCGATTGTTTCGCTTAATGTTTTCTGAATCCCTTGAATTTCCCAGGCAGGCCATAACAGAATGTTGCCGGCTATTGCCAAACTTGTTCCAATCAACGTATCTACCACTCGATATTGAATGACTGAAAAGATGTCTGAAGTAAATAATGCATACGAAAATACCACACTTAAAGTAACAAAAACCGCAGCGGCTTTAAAGTTTTTCTGAATCATCGTAAAAGAAGTCATTAACGAAAAGATGGCGAGCACCGCGTAAATCCAAACATTTTGAATCAGCAGCACAGCTACCACAGCAATGGCACCTCCCAGAAGTGTCCCGATAGTACGTTCTTGGGAACGTTGTTTGGTCAATCCATAACCCGGACGCATAATGACTATGATGGTAAGCAATATCCAGTAGGAATTTTGAACTTCAAAAAAGTCTCCAATTAAATAACCAATTATAGTAACTACCGATAAACGCAATGAATGTCTGAAAATCGGAGAATTAAAATTTAGGTTTTCAACAAGCACACGATGATTGTAACTTTCTTTGGTTAAAAATTTCTGTGCTTCAGAAGTTTTGATAAACGGAACTTCAGAAATTTTCGGACCTAAAATCAACCATTCAATTTTTTCAATTTTTGAAGCTTGTTCGGATTGATATTTATACAGATTTCGTAGCATGGTAGCCGACTCTTTGTCTATTTCATTTTCACGGCCATAGGTGTCGACATCTTCTTGTACTTCTTTCAGAAATTCTATGATGCGCGAATGTTTGCTTAATCGTTTTGGCGCAGACAAATGATTAGAAATTTCTTTGAGTCGTCGTGACATTTCAAACAGTAAGTGCTGAAAATCGGTCAGATATTTCGGGTTTTTCTCAAAAAATGTATCGGTTTTGGAATAATTAACCGGATTTGCCATCGCGAGTTCTAACATGTCAATCAGCAGTGCAAAAATCAGCAATCGTTTGCCTTCATAAACCGATTGTCCGGAACCTTTACGCGTGGAAATTAAAATTTCCCGTAGCGTTTCATGAGTATCCGTTAACTCCGATTGGACTATGAGTAATTTCTTAAACAATTCGTCACGGTTATTCGCTTTTGAAGCAAGTTGACCGCGAATTTTTAAATATTCCGAAGTCAGGTCAAACGTTTTAGAAAGATAAAATTCGGTGGGCATTTTCGGAAAAAGCAAATGCCACCCATAAACCAAAAACATATACCAGACGCCTCCTGTTGCAATTAAGACTGCGCGTTCCAGAATCACTAAGTCACCGGCAACGGGAGAAAAGCTAATGACCAATGCAAACAATCCTGAAAAACTTACCAATGAAGCACGAAATCCGTAAACCGAAAGGTAAGCAATAAAAAAAGTCAAAATTCCGATTGCCAGCACCTTCAGTTCTGAAAAATAACTCAGACTACCTCCGATGATGCTCATCAATACGGCAATGACCATTGACAAAAAAACGCCGGTCAATTTGTGGGAAAGGCTTCCGCTCGTGTCGCTTGGAGATGCCAACATTGCACCCATTGTGATAACAATTCCATACTGCACTAAATCAAAAAAAACTCCGAGAACAATAGGTGTGGTCAGTGCAATTCCGATAAGCAATGCTTTGGAAAAATCGGTGCTCCGGACAAAGTCTTTCGCTTTTTGTTTAAAATTTTTAGAGATGAATGGTTTCATAAAATTACTGCCTCAAAAAAATGGCGTAGCATAAATATCTTAAAAATAATCATAGCTTATACTATCTTAAGCCACTGCTGTGAACCAAGCAACAATTTTTCTGAATGTTTAAAATAAAAATATCGGTCTTTATACGTCCCTTGAACTAAATAATGACTTCCTTTAAAATAATTTCCTACGATTTCTACAGAAAAATCTCCCGAATATTTTTGGGTGGGTTTTAATTGATGTGGAAATTTTATCATTTCTTTCTTTGTCAATTCCGGGAAAACTGCTGGTGAAATCAAATTATATATTCCAAAAAAGCCGGCTTCTTCTTCAGTTTTTACGCCAAAATATACTTCTTCAGGAGTTCCAGATTTTAAAATTTGTTGGTTGTGAAGAATTAAAATTCTGTCCGCATATGAAAGTGCTTCTTCAGAATCGTGTGTTGCTGAAATACATGAAATGTTTTCTTGTTTTAAAAACTGAAATATCTTTTGTCTCAATTTAATTTTTTGTACAAAATCAATGTTGCTAAAAGCTTCGTCTAAAAGTAAAATCTTAGGTTTGTTCGCCAATGCTTTTGCAATCATAATGCGCTGCTTTTGTCCACCGCTTAAAATTTGTACTTTCTCATCTTTAAAAGAGAGTAAATCAACCAATTTCAGTAATTCATCAATCCTGTTTCTGTTTTTATCAGAATGCGTAAGGTGGGTAGCAATATTTTCAGCAACAGTAGCGTAATGCAGTAACGTGTCATCTTGTGTGACCATTTTCATGTATTCCGCACCGGGAATCAATAAATCGGAAGGTCCCGGAACTTTCGATTTGCCGTAATACACCCCACCATTTTCCAAAGGTATCAATCCGTAAATCAGATGGAGCAAAGTTGATTTTCCTGAGCCGCTTTTGCCGAGAATACTCAGGTGTTCTCCGGGAAGGACTGAAAATTCGATGTTTTGTAAAAGCGGTTTTTTATCAAATGAAAATGAATCGATGCGTATGCGTAATTTTTGCGTCATAACTTACAGCGCCAAGATTCCCTCTTCTTCCATCACCGGTAAATCAATGATGTTGTTTTCATTGATGGTGCCGGGATTAAAAGTAAATTTTCGTTCATAAATGCGATTGCCAATAAAGAACGAAATAAGATATTCATTTGTGAAGTTTAAAACTTCAGGAACCATAAATTCCACTTTTGATGAGCTTTTTGGAGCGATGTCCTTAAAAAAATGTCGGAGGGTGGATGTTTTTAATGAGTCACTTTTTCCGCGGGAAACTACAAACACCGTATGAATAGGCTGATCGAGATTATTAATTAAATAAACATTCCAATGAAGTTCTGTAAAATCTTCATCCCATTCTTTTATTGCAGCTATATAAACATTTGTCGCTTTATAAAAAACAATATCGTCTTTCATGATTTATCTCTTGATTTCCACATTAACCATACAACAAAAAACAAAATTGCTGAAATTCCCAGTAAAATCGAACCAAAAATAATTTTGATTTTAGCAATAATAAAGGTCAAATAAATGACAACAAAAAAAGCCAGAACCAGCAGTGAAAGGAGTATAAATTTTCCCAAGATTGATTAATTTATACAGCAACTTAGCACATTATGATTGTTTTATAACCCTTTTTGTTATTTATTTAACACCTCAAATTTTACCAAACACTTTCAAACTGATTTAAAAATCTGATGTCATTTTCGGACAACATTCGGATATCCGGAATTTGATACAACAACATCGCGATACGGTCAATTCCCATTCCAAAAGCAAACCCGGAATATTCATCCGGATCGATGTTGCAGTTCTTTAAAACATTCGGGTCTACCATGCCGCATCCTAAAATTTCCAACCATCCCGTTCCCTTTGTCATTCGGTAGTCTGTTTCTGTTTCCAGTCCCCAATACACATCAACTTCTGCACTGGGTTCGGTAAATGGAAAATAGGAAGGTCTCAGGCGAATTTGAGATTTCCCAAACATCTCGGTGGTAAAATATTGTAACGTTTGTTTTAAATCGGCAAAACTTACGTCTTTGTCGATATACAAACCTTCTACTTGATGAAAGAAACAATGCGATCGGGCAGAGATATCTTCATTTCGATACACTCTTCCGGGTGAAATTGTACGAATTGGCGGTTTGTTGTTTTCCATATAACGTACTTGTACCGAAGATGTATGTGTTCGTAATAAGATATCCGGATTTGTCTGAATAAAAAACGTATCCTGCATATCGCGCGCCGGATGATATTCGGGCAGATTTAATGCAGAAAAGTTATGCCAATCATCTTCAATTTCGGGACCTTCGGATACATTGAATCCGATGCGTGAAAAAATCTCGACGATTTTGTTCTTTACAATCGATATCGGATGGCGTGCACCCAATTCAAAAGGTTCTCCTGTGCGGAAAAGATCGCCATACTTTCCGGATGCTTGCGTAGTTCCATCTATGGCTTCTTTTAAACTGGTAATTTTTTGTTGAGCCGCATTTTTTAATTGATTTATAACCTGACCATATTCCTTTTTTTGGTCATTAGGAACGTCTTTAAACGCCGTGAAAAATTCGTTTAATAATCCTTTTTTTCCTAAGTAACGTATTCTAAAACTTTCAATTGCATCCTTGTCTGTAGAAGTAAAAGCTTCTATTTCTTCAAGATGTTTTTTTATTTTTTCTATCATGGAAATTCTGTTATTCTTCAGGTTATTAGTGAATCACTTCTTTTTCTAAAAAATAGTGAACAATGGCTTCTTTCATCAAGACACTTTGTTCACCCGCTTTTAAGTGAGGTAACTTTTCTACAATTTTATAGTGTGGCCAACCCTCTTCATCAACATAATCAAATTCATAAAATCCATAAGGTTGAAGCAGTCTGCAAATTGCGATGTGCATCAAATCCAATTTATGATCTTTTTTAAACTTGCGCTTAAATCTTCCTAATTCTTGAAGACCAATAATATAGATAATTGCATCCAAATCCAGTTTTTCACCATCTGCAAAACGGTTGCTCAACAATTCTACTATTGCTTCCCACCGTTGTTTTAATTGTTCATCCCTTGCCATAAAATCCTATTTATTCACGGTGCAAAGATAGCTTGTTTTTTTGAAGATATTTTTATAAACCAACGTTCATCCTCTTGATGAGGAATCTTTTGTTGTAAATTTTCATATTGCTCTTTATCTTTAGCAAATTTTTTGAATGACTTCACTTGATATTATTATACTCGTTATCTTAGGTTTTGCATTTTTCATCGGCTATCAACAAGGGTTCATCAAATCTGTTATTTCTTTATTGGGATGGGTTTTAGGAGCTTACGCAGCTATTTTATTTGGTGAACAAATGACAGAATACCTTAAAAAAATCTTCAATTTGGGAAGCGACATCATGATTTGGATAGGATATCTGAGTGTCTTTTTAATCGTTGTGATTTTACTGAACCTTATGAGTTCCATTATGACTAAAGCATTAAATGTGATGATGATGGGAACCATAAATAAAATTTTAGGAGGTGTTTTTAACATTGCCAAATATGTCTTTGTATTGAGTTTTCTCAATATGCTCATCAACGCTTCTGAAAATTATCGATTTCTTTCCCCGAAAAATACTGAATCTTCAGTTTTATATGAACCCCTTGCAGCAATTGCGCCGGCAATACTTCCTACGGTCAAGAAAAGTTGGGAAGAATTTGACGTTCATTGGAAGCCCGAAATCACTCCTCAAGAAAACGTTCCTATAGATTCTTTACATATAGAAAGAAAGGACACCATTCGGGAAAATGATTCTTTGATAAATTAGGTTTTACCAAATTATCTTATTAAATCTATAACATTTTTAATGAAATGTATTTAGTATCTTTGGGAGAATTTAATAATTATTAACGTAAATAGCTATACTATGTCATTCAAATTACCTGATTTACCTTATGCTTATGATGCTTTAGAGCCTCACATTGATGCTAAAACCATGGAAATTCACCATTCGCGTCATCACAAAGGATATACCGATAATTTAAACAACGCAATAAAAGGAACAGAATTGGAAAATGTTTCCATTGAAGAGCTTCTTAAAAACTTGGATATGAACAACAATGCTGTTCGAAACAATGGCGGTGGATATTACAATCACAATCTTTTTTGGGAAATTATGGCTCCTAATGGCGGTGGGAAACCAACCGGATCGCTTGCAGAAGCTATCGATAAAAGTTTTGGAAGTTTTGATGAATTTAAATCTAAATTTAATGAAGCAGCAAAAACTCGGTTTGGTTCCGGATGGAGTTGGTTGGTGGTTAAGGATTCAGAACTTAAAGTTGTTTCTACTGCCAATCAGGACAATCCATTGATGCCTGGAATAAACGAAGGACATCCTATCTTAGGACTCGATGTTTGGGAACACGCCTATTATTTAAAATATCAAAATAAGCGTCCGGATTACATTGAAGCATTTTGGAATGTTGTGAATTGGGATGCTGTTCAGCAAAAATATGATGAGCTTAAATAAACTAAGTTTAAAAGCTCTAAATTAAAAAAAGCTGTCTCGTTGTAGGCAGCTTCTTTTTTTTATTAATCTTAAAATGATAGGGAATAAATTACTAATTTGAGAGGTATCTATTTTATTTTCTAGTCGCTAATTTATTTTGCTTGTATAAAAAGAATATTCCAACAATCAATCCTATTAAGAGCAATATCCATAATTCTCCGTCAATTGGAGCCTGGGGTGCATTTGGTGTATTTCCAAGTCTCGGTGGAGGTGGTGCTTTAGCTGGCTGTACAAGCAAGGCTAATGTAGTATATAAAATTGTCAGCATAGATACCAAATAATTCAGGGGAATGTTTTTCAGTTGGTAAAAGTAGTAATTATTTCAATAAGAGCTACAATTTTAAGTGAAAATATCATTAAAATTTAAATAAGTTACATTTACCCAATTGTTCTTAAGAGTATTCCCTCTTAAGATAAAGATGTGGTCCCACCTGGGCTTGAACCAGGGACCCCTTGATTATGAGTCAAGTGCTCTAACCAGCTGAGCTATAGGACCTGCTTTTAAACCTTCATAAACGAAGTTTAAAAGGGATGCAAATGTAATACTCTTTATTTTAATTACAAATTATATTTTGATATCCTGACATAATTCAACCAAAACTCCATGAGCCGATTTTGGATGTAAAAAAGCGACTAATTTGTTATCAGCTCCTTTTTTTGGAGTTTCATTTAGAAGTACAAATCCTTGTGAAGTCAACCGTTTTATTTCTGCCTCAATATCTTCAACTGCAAATGCCAAATGATGAATCCCCTCCCCTCTTTTTTCAACAAACTTTGCTATCGGACTGGATTCATTAGTAGCTTCCAAAAGTTCTATTTTACTTTCTCCACATTTGAAAAAAGAAGTTTTTACGCCTTCACTTTCCACTTCTTCGGTTTTATAGGGTGCCACACCAAGAAGTTTTTCGTATAAATCATTGGCTTCTGATAAATTATTTACGGCAATCCCGATATGCTCTATTTTATTCATCGTAATAAATCAAGGTTTTTACAAAGGTACATAAGTTCTTTATTTCAATCTTTGTAGAAGCGCATCGTAAACATTTAAATCTTATTTTTGTAACTATGAATGAAACCAACAGACAAAAGAAAATAGCATCGTTACTTCAGGAAGATTTAGCTCAGGAATTGCAAAATCTTTTGCGAGAATCCGGTCAAACAGGCATTATCATTTCTGTAAGCAAGGTTCATGTAACTGTAGATTTATCGTTAGCAAAAGTTTATGTCAGTATTTTCCCTGCTGATAAAGGAAAAAGTTTTACTAAAGAGTTGAATCTTGTAAAGTCTCAAATTAAACATCGCATTTCACAATTAACCCGACATCAATTGCGAAAAATGCCCGATTTGGTGTTTTATCTCGATGATTCTATCGAGTATATCGAACAAATAAATAAAGCTTTAAAAGGAACCGATAACCCTATTACAAACCCTGAATTGCTTAATAAACGAAAAAAATCATAAGTGAATTTTTCACTCTATATAGCCAAACGATATCTCTTTTCCAAGAGCAGTAACAATGCGATAAATATCATTACTATTATTGCTGCACTCGGAGTAATTGTTGGTTCTTTTTCTTTGCTGATTGTGCTTTCGGGTTTTTCGGGATTAAAAGATTTCAGCCTTCAGTTTACCAATATCTTTGATAGTGATTTAAAAATTTATCCTGAAAAAGGAAAACTTATCCCGTTTGATGAAACCATAAGAAACCGCTTATCTCAAGTGGAGGGCATCGCTTCATATTCCGAAATTATCGAAGAGCGAATTTTCTTACAATATAAAAATAAGAATCACATTGCATACATAAAAGGTGTCGATGATAATTACGGAAAAGTTATTTCAATTGACAGTATTTTAATGGTTGGCGAATGGTTTGAACCGGATCGTAATGAAGTCGTCATCGGTCTGACCACTTCAGCCAAACTTTCTTTGTCGCTTTGGGATTATATGAATTTAGTAGAAATTTACGTTCCGAAACCGGGCACCGGTCAAATAGATGTGATGAATCCTTCAAGCGCCTTCAATAAAGCAAATGTTGTGGTTTCGGGAGTTTATCAGGTAAATGAAGAATTAGACGCAAAATATGTTTTTACCCAACTTTCATTTGCTCGTAATTTGTTATCGATTTCTGAAAACGAAGTTTCTTCTCTGGAACTCAAACTTGTAGTTCCTCAAAATGAAGCTTTGGTAAGAAGTGAACTCGCTGACATCTTTGGGGATACTGTTATAATAAAAAACAGAATTCAACAAAACGATGCCTTGTACAAAATGTTAAATACAGAAAATCTCGCTGTTTATTTAATTTTTACCTTGGTGCTGATTATTGCACTTTTTAATGTAATTGGCTCTATCATTATCATGATTCTTGACAAAAGAAAAAATATTGAAACCTTAAATAATTTGGGAGCAACCTATACAGAAATTCGGAGAATTTTCTTTTTCCAAGGAACATTAATGACTGTTCTTGGCGGTATTATCGGTATTATTATCGGTCTGGTGGCGGTTTGGCTGCAAATCAAATTCGGATTGATATACATCACCCCTACCTTGCCGTATCCTGCAAAAATTGAATTTGTAAATGTGATTGTAGTATTTATCACAATCAGTTTTTTGGGAATATTGGCTTCGTATATAGCTTCCAGGCGCGTGCAGCTGAAATCTATGTCGAAAAATTAAGCAAACGCATACGCTCCAAAAACTTCCAGGGCTTCGTCCAAGGTTCTAAAAACAGAGGCGGAATCATCATACGTAACCAACTTCATCCGATATTCTTTAAAGTTTGGAATCCCTTTAAAATAATTGGTGTAATGTCTCCGCGTTTCAAATACCCCTAATTTTTCACCTTTCCAATCAATTGCCATTTGCAAATGTCTTCTGGCAGCTTCCACGCGTTCTTTCATCGTGGGTGGGGGAAGGTGTTCACCGGTTTTTAAATAGTGTTTTACTTCTCTGAAAAACCACGGATAACCAATGCTTGCCCGACCAATCATAGCCCCGTCGAGTCCATATTCATCCCGCATTATTTTTGCACGTTCCGGAGTGTTTACATCTCCGTTACCGAAAATGGGAATATGCATTCGCGGATTGTTCTTTACTTCAGCAATCAAAGTCCAATCCGCATCGCCTTTATACATTTGTTTTCGAGTTCTGCCGTGAATAGCCAGTGCTTGACATCCGACATCTTGCAATCTTTCAGCCACTTCAACAATACGAATGGATTCCTCATCCCATCCCAATCTGGTTTTTACGGTAATCGGAATATTCGTGTGTTTCACCATCGCTTCGGTAAGCGAAACCATCAAATCGATATCCTTTAAAATCCCGGCACCGGCACCTTTTGAAACTACTTTCTTTACCGGACAACCAAAATTTATGTCTATGATATCCGGTCCGGTAGCTTCTACTATTTCAACCGTTTTCAGCATAGAATCTAAAACAGCTCCAAATATTTGAATTCCGACTGGACGCTCTTTTTCGTAAATGTCCAATTTCATTACACTTTTTGCAGCATCTCGGATGAGCCCTTCGGCAGAAATAAATTCGGTATAAACAACATCTGCTCCTTGTTCTTTGCATAACGCACGAAAAGGAGGATCGCTTACATCTTCCATCGGAGCTAACAAAAGCGGAAAATCCGGTAATTCTATATTTCCTATTTTTGGCAATGTATTCTTTTTTTGAAGGTGCAAATTTAGTAATTATCACATAAACAACTATTTTATATAGTGTGCTAATAAAAAAAATAGTAAACCTATCAATAACAATCTGTTTCAGACTTATAAAATAGTACCACGTCAAAACATACAATTACCTTATATTTGCAGCTTAACATTCGTTGAACGAAATTTATGAAGAACATCCGTAATTTTTGCATTATTGCTCACATTGACCATGGAAAAAGTACCTTGGCAGACAGACTTTTAGATGTCACCGGAACTGTGACCGAACGAGAAAAACAAGAGCAATTACTCGACAGTATGGATTTGGAACGGGAACGAGGCATCACCATAAAAAGTCATGCCATTCAAATGGATTATGTTTACAACAACGAAAAATATATTTTAAATCTTATTGATACCCCCGGACACGTTGATTTTTCTTATGAAGTTTCGCGTTCCATTGCAGCTTGTGAAGGCGCGTTATTAATTGTTGATGCTGCTCAAAGCATTCAAGCTCAAACCATTTCCAACTTATATTTGGCACTTGAAAACGATCTGGAAATCATCCCGGTTTTAAACAAAGTAGATTTGCCGTCTGCTAATCCTGAGGAAGTTACCGACGATATTGTAGATTTATTGGGTTGCTCCCCGGAAGAAGTTATTCCTGCCAGTGGAAAAACCGGTTTTGGCGTCGATAACATTCTCCAAGCCATCATTGAACGAATCCCGCCACCTCAAGGCAATCCGGAAGCTCCGCTCCAAGCTTTGATTTTTGACTCTGTTTACAATCCGTTCCGAGGAATTGAAACGTATTTTAGAGTCATTAACGGAGAGATAAAAAAAGGACAGCACATCAAATTTATGGCGACCAACAAATCCTATTATGCCGATGAAGTAGGTACGTTGCGCTTAAAACAATATCCTAGAGAATCGATAAAAGCCGGAGATGTCGGGTACTTAATTACCGGAATTAAAGAAGCCAAAGAAGTCAAAGTTGGTGATACCATCACCGATGCAAAAAATCCGACTCAAAATATGATTGCCGGATTTGAAGATGTAAAACCCATGGTTTTTGCAGGAATTTATCCCGTAGATACAGAAGATTACGAAGAACTTCGAAATTCTATGGAAAAATTACAGCTCAATGATGCATCCTTGGTATTTATTCCGGAAAGTTCTGCTGCACTGGGTTTTGGATTCCGTTGTGGATTTTTAGGAATGCTCCACCTTGAAATTATTCAGGAAAGATTGGAAAGAGAGTTTGACATGACGGTGATTACAACCGTTCCTAACGTTTCTTATCAAGCTTATACCATCCGAGAACCTGAAACTTCAATTTTGGTAAACAACCCTTCGGATTTGCCGGATCCTTCTATTTTAGACAGAGTAGAGGAACCTTTTATCAAAGCCACGATTATTACAAAAGCGGAATACATCGGTCCCGTAATGTCTTTGTGTATAGAAAAACGTGGTGTCATCACAAATCAAACGTATTTAACTACCGACCGTGTTGAACTTACTTTTGATATGCCTCTGGCTGAAATCGTTTTTGATTTTTACGACCGATTAAAAACAGTTTCAAGAGGATATGCATCGTTTGATTACAGTCCCATCGGAATGCGGGCTTCACATTTGGTTAAAGTCGATATCCTTTTAAATGGAAATACGGTCGATGCGCTTTCTGCCTTGATTCATAGAGACAGTGCTTATGAAATAGGTAAAAAAATGTGTGAGAAATTAAAAGAATTAATCCCGCGTCAGCAATTTGACATTCCGATTCAAGCTGCCATCGGAGCCAAAATTATTGCACGAGAAACCGTAAAAGCACTTCGTAAAGACGTTACGGCAAAATGTTATGGAGGAGATATTTCCAGAAAACGCAAACTTTTGGAAAAACAGAAAAAAGGAAAAAAACGAATGCGTCAAATCGGGAACGTCGAAATTCCTCAAGAAGCATTTATGGCTGTATTGAAATTAAATGATTAATGATTTACTTGCAAATTACTCCTTCTTCCTGTAAATCAGCTAAGTAAACATCGTACGGAGTTTGTGTATCAACACCGTTAATCGAGGCATTTCCATTGCTTTCTCTGCAAATTTCAAAATCAAGGGTTTCTGCCGAAGTGCATGAAAAACATTGGACATCATCCTCTTTTTTACACGAATAAAAAATGAAAAAGAGTGTCATGACCATCAGTATTTGCAGTGTCGTTTTCATAATTTCGATAATTTGAGGCTAAAATTATAATTAATTGTTAAATAATGTACTTTAAATATGTCCTTATTTAATCTTAAATTCGCTTTTTGGTTAATTTGCAAAACTTTACTTCATTAGAATGAATTTATATGCTGTCGAAGCCGGAAACTTTAAACTTGATGGAGGAGCCATGTTCGGAATTGTTCCAAAATCATTATGGTCCAAAACAAATCCGGCAGATGAAAACAACATGATTGAACTTGCCACCCGGTGTCTGTTAATTGAAAACGGAAACAGATTAACGCTGATTGATACCGGAATGGGAAACAAACAAAATGAAAAATTTTTTAGTTATTACTATTTGTGGGGCGATGATTCTTTGGAAAAATCTTTAAAATCATTGGGATTTCACCCGGATGATGTCACCGATGTTTTTATGACGCATCTGCATTTTGACCATTGTGGCGGAAGCATTCAATGGAATAAAAACAAAACGGGTTATGAACCTGCTTTTAAAAATGCAACCTACTGGAGTAATAAAGACCACTGGAAATGGGCAACACAACCAAACAGACGCGAAAGAGCATCCTTTTTATCTGAAAATATTTTGCCGATTCAAGAAAGTGGGCAATTAAAATTTATCAAACAACCGGAAGGGGATTTTTCAAATGCTAACGAAATGGACTTTGGAATTCTTTATGTTGATGGACATACGGACAAACAAATGATTCCGCATATTTCATACAAAGGAAAAACTTTGGTCTATGCAGCAGATTTATTACCTACCGTAGGACATTTACCACTTCCCTATGTGATGGGATATGACACCCGACCGTTATTAACGCTTACAGAAAAAGAAAAATTCCTTGATAAAGCCGCAACAGAAGGCTATTATCTTTTTTTGGAACACGATGTATACAACCCGATTATAACTGTTAAACACACGGAAAAAGGGGTGCGACTGAATGAAAAATTTACTCTAAATGACTTTTTTAATTCCTAATTTATTATAAAATGAAAAAAATAAAAATCTCTTTATTTTCTCTGATTATTGCCTCTGTCCTGGCAAGTTGCGGGAGTGCTGCCATTGTAGCTACACCCATCACCAATGTGGACCATATTCCTACTAAAAATGTTCCGTTGACCGATGAACAAATTAAAGTTTGGTCAGCAATGGATTTAACACGTGATACTGTTCCCGGAATGAGCGTGGATCGCGCATATGAAGAAATAATAAAAAACCGTAAAGGAAAAACAGTGATTGTAGGTGTTATCGACAGCGGATTGGATATTGATCACGAAGATTTAAAAAATGTGTTATGGGTCAATGAAGGTGAAATTGCAGGGAATAATATTGATGATGACAATAACGGCTATGTTGATGACATCCACGGATGGAATTTTCTTGGAGATATTTTGGGCGATCAAATGGAATCTACAAGAATTGTAAGAAGATTCAGAGACAAATTTGAAGATAAAGATGTTTCTGAAATTGCTCCTTCCGATATGGAAGACTTCGAATTATATCAAAAAGCAAGAAAAGATTTTGATGAGAAAGTAGCCGAAACGGCAAACAATAAAACGCGTTATAGTTTTATGATTGCTCAAATTGAACCTGCACATCAAGCTATGGTTCAAAGATTCGGAAAAGAAGATTATACCATTGATGATTTAAATTCAATAGAAGATCCTACACAAGAAGATGCGCAACGAATTGCTATGCTTACGCAAATGTTGAGTTTTGGAGATTCTATTGATCAAGTGCTTGAAGATTTGCAAAATGGAGTTGAATATTTTGACAACAGATTGAAATATCATTTCAATTTAGAAGAAGATTTCAGAGAAGTTTTGGGTGATGATCCTTTCGATATCAATGACAAATATTATGGAGACAACAATGTGGTAAGTATTGATCCCACACGTGAAAATGCACTCCACGGAACGCACGTAGCCGGAATTATCGCTGCTGAAAGAAATAACGGCATCGGAACTGACGGTGTTGCAAACAACGTTCGTATTATGGCTGTAAGAGCTGTTCCGGACGGTGACGAACACGATAAAGACATTGCATTGGCAATTCGTTATGCTGTTGATAACGGAGCAAAAATTCTAAATACAAGCTTCGGTAAATATTTTTCTCCAAATTCCGAGTGGGTATATGATGCCATTAAATATGCTGCTTCAAAAGATGTGTTAATCGTCAATGCTGCCGGAAATGATGCCTATGATTTAGATACTATCAATGTCTATCCTAACGATCAGTGGGACAATGGTTCTGAAATTGCAGATTCATTTATTACGGTGGGAGCTTTAAACTATGAGTACGGAGAAAATATGCTCGCCAGATTTACCAATTACGGAAAAATAAATGTCGATGTGTTTGCACCCGGTGTTCAAATTTATGCACCGACGCCCAATAACGAATACAAATTGTTAAACGGAACTTCCATGGCTGCGCCAAACGTCGCCGGAGTTGCAGCGATGATTCGTTCGCTTTATCCTAAGTTAACTGCTCCACAGGTTAAAAAAATCATCTTGGAAAGCGGAATTTCACCAAATATTGAAGTTATTCTTGGTGGCAATCCACAAAACCGTGACAATTTCAGAAACATTTCAACATCCGGAAAAATTGTAAACATGTACAATGCATTGATTATGGCAGATAAAATCTCGAGACAATGATTTCATTTATAAATAATATCTTTTCAAAGACGGTTATGGGCAGTTTGCTCATAACCGTCTCTGTTGTTTCTGCTCAAAACACATGCTATTGGCAACAACAGGCAGATTATGTGATGGAAATTGATATGGATGTTAAAAAACATCAATATCAAGGAAAACAAGAATTGAAGTACACCAATAATTCACCGGATACATTAGCGTATGTTTTCTATCATCTTTATTTTAATGCCTTTCAACCGGGGAGTGAAATGGATGTTCGTTCACGGACAATTGAAGATCCTGACGGAAGAATAGGGGATAGAATTTCCAAACTCAAACCTGATGAAATCGGTTACATTCGACCTCACAAGTTTACACAAAATGGAGAATCACTAAATTATACCATCAAAGGAACCGTACTCAAAGCCGATTTGAACAAACCCATTGCACCCGGAGAAATCACTGTTTTTAATATGGAATGGGAAGCTCAGGTGCCTATACAAATCAGACGTTCCGGTCGTGACAATGAAGAAGGAGTGGCGTACACCATGACCCAATGGTTTCCAAAAATTGCAGAATATGATTTCGAAGGATGGCATGCCGATCCGTATATTGCAAGAGAATTCTACAGCGTTTGGGGAAATTACGATGTGAAAATTACTATTGATGCTGCTTATACCATCGGAGGAACGGGTTATCTTCAAAATCCGGCAGAAGTAGGACACGGATATACCGCTCCGGGACAAAAATGGATGAAACCAAAAAAAGGAAAATATACATGGCATTTTATTGCTCCCGATGTTCATGATTTTGCGTGGGCAGCAGACTCAAACTATATCCATGATACTTATGAAGGACCCAATGGCGTGACGCTTCATTTTTTCTACAAAGACGATCCGGAAATTCGTGAAAATTGGAAAGCTTTACAACCAAAAACTGCTGCGTTGATGGAGTTTTTTAATGAACTTGTAGGTCCTTATCCTTATGAACAATATTCCGTTATACAAGGAGGAGACGGCGGAATGGAATATGCAATGTGTACGATGATTACAGGAAAAAGATCCTTGGAAAGTTTGGTGGGTGTAACCGCACATGAACTTGCTCATAAATGGTTTCAGTTTATTCTTGCCAGCAATGAAAGCCGCCATCCTTGGATGGATGAAGGATTTACAGTTTTTATTGCTGATGAAGCAATGAATGTGGTTATGGAAGAAAATAAAGACAATCCGCATTCCGGATCGTATCGAAATTATTATTTCATGGCTACAAGCGGAAACGAACAACCCTTAAGTACTCATGCAGACCGCTATGAAACCAATCGTTCCTACGGAATAAATTCATATTCAAAAGGTTCGGTTTTTTTAAATCAACTGGGATATGTTATGGGTACGGAAAATTTGGGTAAAACACTTCGAAAATTTTATGAAAATTTTAAATTCAAACACCCCACTCCTAACGATTTTATCAGAACTGCCGAAAAAGTTTCGGGCATGCAATTGGATTGGTATCTCATAGATTTTACTCAAACTACAAACAGCATTGATTACGGAATAAAATCTGTTACAACTGAAAATAATAAAGCAACAGTAACATTAGAACGAATCGGATTGATGCCAATGCCATTAGACATTTTTGTTTCTTATGAAGACGGTACGCATGAACTGATTTATATTCCGCTGCGCCAAATGTGGGGAGAAAAAACAAATGAGTTCACTACGTTAAACAGAAGCGTACTGGACGATTGGGCGTGGGCATATCCAACCTATACTTTTGAATTGGAAAAAAAACCGCAAACAATCGTGATTGATGCCACTCAGAGAATGGCAGATATAAATTGGGAAAACAATATCTGGCAACAGAACTAATAATTTTTAGAGCTTTATTTTGAAACCTCATCTATTTTTCGCGATGAGGTTTCTGTTTTTAATATCTTTACCTTGTGAATCAGAAGTTTCCTAAAAACGAAAAATTAAAAAGTTCAAAAATAATTGAAAACCTGTTTTTGAATGGAAAAAAACATATTCAATTCCCTTTAAAAATCATTTATTTAGAAACTTCTGAATCTGAAAATAACAAAGTTGCTTTTAGTGTACCCAAAAGAAATTTTAAAAAAGCAGTAGAGCGGAATAGAATTAAAAGACTACTTCGCGAAATTTATCGTTTAAACAAACACAGGCTCGTAAAAAAAGAAGCAAATCTTCTAATTTTATTTATATATATAGGAAAACAAATGCCTGATTACCATACATTAGAGAAAAAAATGATTTCACTGATGACTTATTTAAATGAAAGAACTATAAAAAATTAATGACTCATGAAACTTAAAAAGCGCCTTGGAATTGCCGTTCTTTTAATTGGAATGTTATTCACCACTGTGAGTTTTAAAAGTGATTTTTTTGAAATTGCAAAACAAATCGAAATATTCACGACCCTTTTCAAGGAACTCAACATGAATTACGTCGATGAAATTTCTCCTGCCACGCTTATGAATAAAGCAATTACAGGAATGTTGGAAGACTTGGATCCTTATACCGTTTATTGGAACGAACAGCAAGTTGAAGATGCGAAAATATCCAGATCCGGAACTTATACCGGAATTGGCGCAAACGTAAAACACGATAAAAATAAAATAATTATCGTAGAACCTTTTAAAGATTATCCCGCAGATAAAGCCGGATTGAAAGCCGGTGATGAAATAATAAAAATCGGTGATATTCATATTGATGCTTTTGAAGATGATGCTGCGGAACTTTTAAAAGGCGCTCCCGGAACTTCGGTTGAAGTTACTTACAAAAGAGCAAATAAAACGCATACAACCACCATTACACGTGGTGCGGTAGAATTAAAAGCGGTTCCTTTTTATACCATGGCCGACGCTACAACGGGATATATTGTCCTTTCTCAATTTAGTGCGCGTGCTACCACAGAAACCCGTGAAGCACTCATAAATCTTAAAAATGAAGGAGCTCAAAAAATCATTCTCGATTTAAGAGGGAATCCGGGAGGATTGCTTACCGAGGCTATAAAAATCGTCAACCTGTTTGTTCCGAAAGGCGAAGTTATTACGAGTACAAAATCTCATATTAAAAAATACAACAAAGTGTACCGAACCATGAATGAACCTGTAGATAAAGATATTCCGCTTGTGGTTCTCATTAACGGAAAAAGCGCTTCTGCCAGTGAAATTGTTGCCGGCGCCATTCAAGATTTGGACAGAGGTGTCGTTATCGGTGCACGAAGTTTTGGAAAAGGTTTGGTTCAACGTCCTCAAAATTTAAATTACGGTACACAACTAAAGGTGACCATTTCCAGATACTATACCCCAAGCGGTCGTTGTATTCAATCTGTAAATTACGGAGAATATGATGAAAACGGTGATCCGATTCGGTTGGATCCAACACATTCCAATGCCTTTAAAACACGAAAAGGAAGAACCGTCTATGACGGAGGCGGAATTTCACCGGATATAGAACTAAATTCGGCCATCCAATCGCCTATTACGTTGACTTTAATCAGAGATAACATCATCTTTGATTTTGCCACAAAATATTATTACAACAACGACATTAAAAAATTGGACAATTTCAAGCTTAACGATTCCGATTTTAATGAGTTTTTGAAATTTATTGACCAAAGTGATTTTAGTTATCAAACTACAGCAGAGAAAAAGTTTTCGGAAGGATATAAAATCGCAAATGAAGAATTGGAAGAACAAGATATTTCTCAAGCGTATCAACAACTGATGAAAGCCATAGAGGATGCAAAATTAAATCAAATTAAAAACAGAAAAGAAGAAATAAAATCCCTTTTAACCGATGAGATTTTAAAGCGGTATTTTTATCGTGAAGGGTTGTATGAATATCAACTTTCTCACAATCCGGAAATATTAGAAGCCGTAAAGGTCTTAAACGATCAAAAACGCTATCAGTCAATTCTCAACTAAAGCATCCTTAAATTCCCGTTATTAACACCGATAATTTCTAATTTATAAAATCCTTAACGCCTAAAAATGTCTGTATTTATTAATTTGCATTCTTATGACAAATGCAGAAAGAGAAAAAAATACAGAACTTTTAAAAGAAACCATTGCTTACCTTGAATCTCGGGGATATGAAGAAATAAAATCTCCGATTGAAGGTTATGAAGCTCCAAAATCGTATCGCAAAGCAGGCGAAAATATTTCAATTACTCCTGATATTGTCGCGGTTCGTAACGGAATTAAACACTATTTTGAAATTGGCTTAAAATCTAATGAGCCTTCATTACTCAAATCAAAATGGCAATTTCTTAAAACGCTTTCGCAAATGAAAAACCGGCGTTTTAAAGTAATCACACACCGCGGACATTATCGGTTTACGGATGAATTGCTTCAGGATTTAAATTTGGAAAACAACCTGATTCGAATTTAAACTTTCCGAATCATCGAAATGTGAGGAATATTTTCTTCTAAATACCGATTTCCTACTGTTTTAAAATCATGAAGTTCATAAAAAGTAACTAAATAGAGCTGTGCAGAAATTCGAATTTCCTTAGCATTAAAATGCGTTTCTATCGCACCAATGGCTGCATCCACTATTTTATGACCGTAGCCTAATTTCCTGTAATTTTCACGTACCAAAACCCGACCAATTGCGGCTTCTTTAAAATAAATTCCGGGAGGAAAACAACGGGCATAAGCTACAATCATATTATCTTCCATCCCGATTATGTGAAGCGCTTTGTCATCCTTCCCGTCCAAATCCTGATACACACAATGTTGTTCCAACACAAAAACTTCAGTGCGTATTCTTAAAATAGCATACAATTCATCTTTGCTGAGCGATTGATAAGGTTTCACTGAAATTTCCATAAACAAAATGAAAAGTAGAATCTAAAGAAAATACTATTACACAGCACAAGGAATTTTGTTGACACGGTTTATATGTCTGCCTCCTTCAAATTCGGTTTCTAAAAATACTTTTACCATTTCCACAGCTTGTTCCATACTCGTATAGCGTGACGGAATACTGATAACATTGGCATCGTTATGTTGACGAGCTAAAACTGCAATTTCTTTCATCCAGCACAATGCCGAACGTACTTTTTGATGTTTGTTGGCTGTCATATTTGCACCGTTTCCACTTCCACAAATTATAATTCCAAAAGTAGCTTCTCCTTCTGATACATCTTTTGCTACCGGATGCACAAAATCAGGATAATCTACACTGTTTTCAGAATCCGTTCCGTGATTTACAATATCGTAACCGGATTCCTCCAGAAAAGCTATGATTTTGTTTTTGTATGCAGTGCCGGCGTGATCGTTTCCAATTGAAATTTTCATGATATTAATATTTTAAAAGCAAAGATAACAAGCAGTTCCGTATGGTAATTTATTTTGAGAGGATTTTAAGAGAAATATATAACCCATTGATTTCATTAAGTTTAATAAAATCGTAACATTTGTGTAGAATTCGTGTTAATATATGTTAACAAATAAGGACAATTAAATTTTGTTTTCATCCTTATTTTTCTAATTGCTATTATTTCTTTCATGGCAAAAAAATAACGCAAGCAATTTTGGGGAAATTATCCTCGGAAAAATAAAACTCATCAACAGCCAAATCCATGAAATTTATGAATAAATAATGCCAATTTGAGTTATTAAAAGCTGTGGATAGTTTTTGGAATATTTTTGTATCTCGATGAAATTTAATTTGTTCAACATTCTATTGATTGTGGATAAGTGTTTATAAAATGTGGATATCCGATTTTGCAAGCATTTTCAAAAATAGTTATCCCCGTTATCAACAGCCCATCATCATCATCATTTTATATTTTAAAATTTTAAAAAAGAAGACTAATAATATATAGT
>JAAYLC010000074.1 GCA_012522045.1 Bacteroidota bacterium | reverse complement strand
CACATAGTCAGGTTTAACTGATAGTGTTAATTTTTTCGAGTTAACAAGTCCTTCGAAGAAAACAATTTTTTAATCTGGCTTCTGATAGCTTAACGTGATTTCATTTTTCCACCAGAAGCAGAGGTTATAAAAAGACCAGTATATAAACTCAATAACACGAATACTTTAACTTTTCATATTAATTGTGCAATTGATTTTTTACGTTTTTTCCATGGAAAAAATCAGGATTTTAGGGTAATTTTTGTTTGGAGTTTTTCCACTGCAAAAAATAGACACGATTGATAAAACATTGACTTAGAAGGAAGAAAAACTTTTTCGTAGAAATCTTCCTGGAAGTCTTACGGGCTAATATCTTAAAAGACAATAAGGGTTTTTTATCCGGCTTACTGTCTTGCGTTCTCTATTAGTGCGATAGAATTCCTTCAAGCTGTCTTTAAAAACGTATCTAAAAAGCCGGAGTAAGAGCTCAATAATTTCGATATATTTTACTCCGATTACCGACTTCAACGACCTGAATAATAAGTACAGGGTCTTTAATTACCATTATTACCCTATACTCTTCCACTCTTAAGGAATACAGAGGCGTTTTAGCAGATGTTTTTAGCTTCTTGACATGCTCATAAGGATCTTCTTTGATTTTGCTAATAGCACTGAAGATTTTTGTTTTTATTTCAGCAGGTAATTTATTCATTTCTTTAATCGCATGCGCTGTATACCCAACAGAATACATTTAATCCTCAATGCCCATCATACGTTTAGCTTCCTCTTCGCTGTATACTCTACCCGCTTTAATATCCGCCAGGCTCTCCTCAATGCCTTTTATATCTTCATCTGTTAACGGTTCTTCGTCACATGCCATTTTTATAAGCCTTTCAACGACAGAATTATAAGATTCGTTTTTGTATGCTTTTAAATCGTCTAACTTTTTCTTGATATTGGGATCAATACAGATTGTTGTTGTCGCTGCCATAACAACCTATAGGTTTCTATAGGTTAAAAATATTCTGTAGAGACTTGAATAATCACAGGTTGACGGAAATATCCTATCTATGGCGCTTCTAAAGGTTCTGCTGCAAAAATTCATAAGCAGCATGCAGTAGAAATAAAGAGGAAATCAAAAGAATGGTAATTTGCTATCTAATTCCTTTAATAAGTGGAAAAATTACGAAGGAGAAATTATCTTATTGAGCCGTTCCAAAACTCTATATTTGCTCTTTGGTTCTCGTATTTTAGTAACCAATCGAACTTCTGCTTATGAAAGAAATCTTGAATAATTTTGATAATAGAGATTAAAACTGGGTTTTGGGATGAGCTCATTGAGAAATTCGAAGTCGGGGACCCTGGGGACGATGATGACCTATTCGACTGGTACTTTGCAAAAAGAGGTCTTGATATCCGGAACAAAAGGCTAAAAATCATTTCAGCAATTGAAATATGAATCTGCCAAAAGCCAAAAATTAAGGCTTTGCTGGTACTCCCCTAAGCAGGTTAGCAAGGTACTTAACCAGGACCAAAAAGGAAAAAGATTAAAAGTAAATAAAGCCCGAAAAACAAACCTTCTCAAACAACCTCAACAGTCAGTGTAAAGT
>JAAYLC010000081.1 GCA_012522045.1 Bacteroidota bacterium | reverse complement strand
TTTATTGAGTCGGGCGTGTATTGAATCCGGAATTGAAATTGAATGTCTTCCCGGTGCTACTGCTTTTGTTCCGGCCTTGGTAAATAGTGGGTTTCCCAGCGACCGTTTTGTGTTTGAAGGATTTTTACCTGTTAAAAAGGGCAGACAAACCCGATTGATGCAATTGGCAGAAGAATCTCGGACAATAATTGTTTATGAATCGCCTCATCGCCTGTTAAAAACATTGGCGCAAATAGCAGAATATTTTGGCGAGGATCGCGCTGTTTCGGTGTCGCGTGAGATTACTAAATTGCATGAAGAAACCGTTCGTGGAACCGTGTCGGAGGTTAAAACTTACTTTGGTAAAAAACCTGTAAAAGGAGAAATTGTCATTGTCATAAGCGGAAAGAAATAAAAGTGAACATTTACGTTTCCTCATAAAAATATAAAAGCCGCTTCCTCTTGCTGAAAAAGCGGCTGTTTTTTTATTTAAAGTAATCAATTTAAAAATTAAATGTCACTCCCACTCCAAGAGCTTCACGAATTTGGAATCCGCGAGCGGCATTGTCATCATAAATTGCCTGAAATGTAAGGTTTGTAGTGATGAATTGATTGACTTTCATATTCAAATTCATCAAATAATCGATGTCAATATTTTGAGGTTCATCCAAATAATTTACATAAAGATTAATGATATTTTCCATCACGACATTTTCGATAATGGTCAGTTTGCTGTATCCTGAAACAGAAGCTCCAAATTCAAATCGATAGGATTTATTGGCGTCAATTCCGAAATATCTGTTTTTATTATAGGCATCCAAGGCACCCGGAACCGATTCATCAACTTCCGTAAACTTTTTATCGACAAATACAAATTTTGCAGTTGCCGGGGCGATGTTTACATATAAATCATTGCTTTTTTTCCAAAGCATCCCCGGACCGAATTGCAAATATGCCGGAGAAAAAATATGCGTTACTTCTGTACGATATCCTTCATCCTCCGGATTGAGATCTTTGTCAAATTCGTAACCTTTTGCAAGTTGGGTTTTGAAGTTTGTAAAGAAAGAATAATACCAATTGCTGTCTTGAATTTGTTGTCCGAGAATTGAATTTATTTCCAAGCGGTCGTTGGTTTTTCTGGAATATTTATCGTCCTTGTTTTTGGAAATTCCATAATCCAATAAAAAGCGATTGTCCCATGAAGTTTTATTTTGTCTGTAATTGAGGTCGTAGGTAGCTTTTATGTTTCCCGAGTAATTGGTGGTTCCTCCGCCTTGCCATTCATGATTAAATGCCGCTTGATTGATTAATAAAGAAACACTTCCTTCAGATGTCCATCCGTTTAGAGTATCGGATTCTTGTTCTTGTGCAGCCAAGAACATCGGTAGAGCAACTGCTAATACCAAAAGAATTTGCTTTTTCATAAATAATTGGGTTTAAAAAAGCGCAAAACTAACAATATTGCAACAAAGAAGTCGAATATTAAAGAATTAATTAACGAATTGAATTTTTCTTTATTCCCTGACTTTCTTCTTTTTATAAAGCGGAACTGATGAACATGCTTCTCCATACATAATGCTCCGTGCAACGGGTTGTAATTTTTGCATTAGTAAAACAAAAGCAGTTTCAGGAATGACTTTATCTGCACACCCTTTAATTATTACAGGTTTATTTTCATATTCAGTAAAGTCCATCGAATTGATGATGCTTGAATATAAAACCGTTTCAAGGGTATCCAAATTCCCTACCACAACTTGAGCCGCGTACGGATTCAGATAAGAAGAAAGCAACAAATAAGCCCATCCGGGAATGATGGCTTCCGTACTGCAAGTAAGTGCTACATAAGCATCTTGATATTGAGACCAATCGTGGTTTTTGGCTTGCTCCCGAAAATCTTTTTCTTTGAGAATCAAACCCTCCCATAGCCAATCAGAGATGTCAAAAAGAATGCGTCTTCCTTCCGGATAATAAGCCTCTAAGTCGATAACTGCCAATTTGCTGTTGGCAACTCTGTTTACAATTTCTTCCGCCATTTTTATTGCTTATAACATTCCGAGTTCAAATCGCGCTACTTCACTCATCAAATCTTGTGTCCACGGTGGATCAAAAGTCATTTCCACTTCTACATCAGCCACATTCGGAACCATTTTGACCTTGTCTTTTACCTCTTGAGGCATGCTTTCTGCCACCGGACAATTAGGGGAAGTGAGTGTCATCAAAATTTTAACTTCCCTGTCTTCATTTACGAACACATCATAGATTAATCCGAGTTCATAAATATCCACCGGAATCTCGGGGTCATAAATGGTTTTTAAGGTTTGTACGATAGTTTCGCCTAATTCCTCCATATTTATTTCTGTACTCATACCTTTTAAATTTTAGAATTAATTCATTTGAGCTTGAAAAGCTACGGCATCAAGCTTCATTTGTTTGATCATTGATACCAATCCGTTCGCACGTGTGGGCGATAAATGTTCTTTCAGTCCGATTTTGTCAATAAAATCGGTATTTGCATTTAAAATTTCTTGAGGAGAATGATTGGAAAACGCACGTACTAAAATGGCTACGAGTCCTTTGGTAATAATCGCATCGCTGTCTGCGGTAAATATTACTTTACCGTCTTTTAATTCAGAATGCAACCACACCCGACTTTGACATCCCTTAATCAGTTTGTCGTCTGTTTTTGTGTGCTTCATCAATTAATGGAAGTGTTTTTCCCAATTCAATCATATATTCATACCGTTGAACCCAATCGTCAAACATAGAAAATTCGTCAATCAGCTCTTCTTGAATGGTTTCAATACTCATAATCATTAATTTATTTTTGGGTTTTTGTCGCTCGCAATAAAATGTTGTTTCCTTTTCCGTAAAGCGTCAAAACTCTGTTGTGCAAGCGATAATCTTTAACTTCGTTTAAAGCTTCTATAAACTTTCGTTCAATTTCCATTGTATTTCCTTCCGGACAATATTTCTCGGATACCGCTAAGTTAGGAAATTTGATTTTACTTCCGTCCAATTCGTAAGGACCAAAGATGGAATTACACCCTGTATTTCCCTGAAAATAACTATCTTCAGCGGAAAGTGTGAATGTCGGAATATCAGTTGCAGAATTGTCAAGCGCAATATCATTTATTTCATAAACGATATATTCACCGCTCAGTTGCTCTGGTTTTACTGCTGTTTTCATCGTCGATTTACATCCTGTGAAAAATATAATAAAAAGTATTGGAACAAAAAGTTTCTTCATGGGTCGTTTGTTTTAATTGCAATTAAACAAAGATGAAATTAAATAAATTATCGCTTTAACTCAACATTGTTTTGGCTTTCTTTAAGGCTTCTACAAAGACATCAATTTCTTCAAAAGTATTGTAAACAGCAAATGAAGCTCGGACAGTTCCCGGAATTTTATAATAATCCATAATCGGTTGTGCACAGTGATGTCCTGTTCTTACGGCAATTCCAAATTTATCTAAAATTGTACCGATATCGTATGGATGTATGTTTTCGATGTTAAACGAAATTACCGAAGTTTTTTTTGTGCCGGTACCGTAAATTTTCAAGCCTTCAATTTGCAATAACTTTTCAGTCGCATAGTTTAGCAAAGAAGTTTCGTGATTAATAATAGTGTCGATTCCGATTTCATTTATATAATCCACTGTCGCGCCGAAAGCGATACCTCCGCAAATATTGGGCGTTCCTGCTTCAAATTTGTGCGGCAAATCTGCATACGTTGTCTTTTCGAAAGTTACTTCTGAAATCATTTCTCCGCCGCCTTGATACGGAGGAAGTTTTCTCGCCCATGATTCTTTCATATAAAGCATGCCAATTCCGGTAGGACCGTACATTTTATGAGCGGATGTCACATAAAAATCAACATTCAATGCTTGCAAATCCGGTTTTAAATGCGAACACGCTTGAGCGCCGTCAATCAATACCGCAGCACCAAACTGATGGGCTTGATCAATGATTTCTTTAATTGGGTTAATGGTTCCCAGTGCATTTGAAATATGATTTACACATACTAATTTGGTTTTTTCCGAGAGCAGCGTTTTATAAGCATCCATGTTCAAAGTCCCGTTTTCGTTCATCGGAATAACTCTGAGAATGGCGCCTGTTCGCTCACACAACATTTGCAAAGGAACAATGTTGCTGTGGTGTTCCATTCCTGAAACAATAATTTCTTCTCCTTTCTTAACCAGTTCCGTAAAAGCTTGGGCGACCAAATTTATGCCGTGTGTTGTTCCGGCTGTAAAGTATATTTCGTGTTCTTTTTCGGCATTAAAATGTTTTTGCAATTTCTTTCTTGCCGATTCATAGGCATCGGTAGCTTCTTGAGAAAGTGAATGCACACCGCGATGAATGTTGGCATTGTATTGATAGTAATAATCCACAATGGTATCGACAACTTGTCGCGGCTTTTGAGAAGTTGCGGCATTGTCAAAATATACCAAAGGGTAGCCGTTTACTTTCCTTGAGAGTATGGGAAAGTCGGCACGGATTTTTTCAATATCAAAAGACATAGAAAGAAATTTAGGGAGTGAAGCCCGAGATTTATGAAGTCGGGAAGGAGTTTATTACAATTCAAAACCCAAATTCACTCCGATTTTTTTAGCAATTAACATATTGATGCGTTTTTTCACTTCCGGAATTTTCACACTTTCCAGAACGGTATTGGCAAAAGCATACATTAACAACGCGCGTGCTTCTTTTAGTCCAATTCCGCGGCTTCGAAGGTAGAATAATGCTTCTTCGTCAAACTGACCGATGGTACAACCATGGCTGCACTTTACGTCATCAGCAAAAATTTCGAGTTGTGGTTTTGTGTTAATCGTTGCTTTATCGTCGATTAAAATGTTGTTGTTTTGTTGAAACGCATCAATTTTCTGAGCAATTTTATCAACAACGATTTTTCCGTTGAAAACTCCTGTGGAGTTTCCTGCATACAGTCCTTTGTAATCTTGATGGCTCTCACAATTAGGAGCGGTATGATGTACCAACGTATTGTGATCGGTATGTTGTTTGTCTCCCAGAATGGTTATTCCTTTCATCGTAGAATCACAACGCTCTCCTTTTTGGAAAAAATTTAGGTTGTTCCGAACCACATTTCCGCCAAAAGCAAAAGTATGCACGTGAGCGATGCTTTCACGTTCCTGAGAAATATAAGTATTATCAATTAGAGACGCCGTTTGTTTGTCGTTCTGGATTTTGTAATAATCCACATATGCCCGTTTTTCGGCGAATATTTCCGTAACAACGTTGGTCAATACTTTATTGTCAGAAAGACTTTGATGACGTTCGATAATTTGCACGTGTGAGTTTTCGCCTACGACAATTAAATTTCGTGGTTGAAGAAAAATAGCGTCTTCGTTGCCCGTTGAGAAATTGATTATTTCAATAGGTTTTCGAACTTCTTTATGTGCCGGAATATGGATGTAAGCACCTTCTCTTGTAAATGCGGTGTTAAGTGCGGTCAAGCCATCGCTTTTTGCAGTTTTGTTAAAATACGCTTCGATAACCGGTTTGTATTTGCTTTTGTTTAATGCTGACGAAAGCAGGCAAACATCTACGGAATCGTGGGTTGTTTCAGAAAGAAAAGAACTGTAAACGCCATCGATAAAAACGATTTTATAAGTGTCGATTTCATGTAAAAAATAACGACGAACCGATTCCAAATTGACGTTGCGATCTTTGTTTGAGAAAATGCTGTAATCCGGTTTCAGAATACTGTTTAATGAAGTGTATTTCCAGGATTCTTCTTTTTTGGAAGGGAATCCTTTTTCTTCAAATATTTTTATCGCCTTATTTCTGATATCATGGATGGGAGAGTTGTACTCTAAATAATCCTCCATTGCAATATATGACGATAGTAATTTATCTTTAAAATCCATTGCTGTTAATTCAAAATTAAACGGTTTAAAATGTCCGATAACAGACATTGGGAATGATTAAAGTTGTTTTTCTTTAATCCAGTCATATCCTTTCGCTTCCAATTCGTGGGCAAGTTCTTTGCCGCCGGATTTGACAATGCGTCCGTTCATCAATACGTGGACAAAATCCGGGATAATATAATCCAACAAGCGTTGGTAGTGCGTAATAATCACTATGGCGTTTTCTTCGTTTCTTATTTTATTTACGCCATTGGCAACAACTTTCAATGCGTCGATGTCTAATCCGGAATCGGTTTCATCTAAGATGGCCAATTTCGGATCAAGCATAGCCATTTGAAATATCTCGTTTCGCTTTTTTTCGCCTCCTGAAAATCCTTCGTTCAGATAACGCGAAAGAAACTTACGGTCAATTTCAAGCATATCAGCTTTTTCTTTAATCAATTTAAGCATTTGAGATGCCGGCATTTCTTCAAGTTGCTGTGCTTTTCGACTTTCGTTAATGGCCGTCTTGATAAAATTGGTTACAGATACTCCCGGAATTTCAACCGGATATTGAAACGATAAAAAGATTCCTTTATGAGCCCGTTCTTCAGGATCAAGTTCGGAGATGTTTTCATCTTTAAAAAGGATTTCTCCTTCGGTAACTTCATAATCTTCTTTTCCGGCTATTACTGACGCCAAGGTACTTTTCCCCGAACCGTTAGGTCCCATTATCGCATGAACCTCACCCGGATTTACTGTTAAATTAACGCCTTGTAGAATGTCTTTCCCATCAATACCGGCGTATAAGTTTTTAATTTTTAGCATACTTTATTGTTTATTCAGTTGAATGTCAATAGGAACCGGAGTTTTACTGACATCGATAATCTCAGTTATAGTTAATATTTCGTCCCATCCGTCAGAACCGGCCGGCTTGGGGTTAACAACGCCACGGACAATTACGGGAACCACATCGTGAACCGTTGTTTTTATGGTGTCGACTCGCGCTCCCAATTCTTTGGCAAGCGCATTGAGTTCCACACCGTAAACAAACGATCTCCCTGTGAGTACAGCGGCATCCGTGGTGTAGACATAATCCCCTTGATAGATTTGTACTTTTGAGCTTTCATCAGCTTCAACAAGTTCTTCCAATGTTTCTTCCGAATCTTTTTTAACGTTCGAATTACATGCTGCCACAAGGAATAATGACATACTTAATGCGGCGATTCTTAGGGTGTTTCGAATTGTTTTCATAGGTTATCCAACACTTCCTTCTAAACTTATTTCCAATAATTTTTGAGCCTCTACGGCAAATTCCATCGGAAGTTTATTCAATACTTCCTTGCTGAATCCGTTGACAATTAATGCAATTGCTTTTTCCGTATCAATTCCGCGTTGGTTGCAATAGAAGATTTGGTCTTCTCCAATTTTACTGGTAGTTGCCTCGTGTTCCACCTGAGCGGATTTGTTTTTTACTTCGATATACGGAAATGTATGAGCGCCACATTTGTTGCCCATTAAAAGCGAATCACATTCCGAGAAATTTCGTGCATTGTCGGCACCGGGAAGGATTTTTACCAATCCGCGGTAACTGTTTTGGGAATGTCCGGCAGAAATTCCTTTGGAAATAATCGTGCTTTTGGTGTTTTTTCCGATATGAATCATTTTGGTTCCGGTATCGGCTTGCTGATAATTATTAGTAACAGCTACGGAATAAAACTCGCCAATTGAATTGTCTCCTTTGAGAATACAACTCGGATATTTCCAAGTGATTGCACTTCCGGTTTCTACTTGGGTCCAAGAAATTTTGGCATTTTTCTCACAAAGTCCGCGTTTGGTTACAAAATTAAACACGCCGCCTTTTCCTTCTTTATCTCCCGGAAACCAGTTTTGAACTGTAGAATATTTAATCTCTGCATTATCTAAAGCAATGAGCTCCACTACTGCAGCGTGCAATTGATTTTCGTCGCGACTCGGAGCGGTACAGCCTTCCAAATAACTTACGTAGCTGCTGTCTTCGGCAATTACCAACGTTCTTTCAAATTGTCCGGTCCCCCCTTGATTGATACGGAAATAAGTAGAGAGTTCCATCGGACATTTTACGCCTTTCGGAATGTAACAAAAGGATCCGTCACTAAATACGGCACTGTTTAAAGCCGCATAAAAATTGTCTCTCGGAGGAACTACCGTTCCAAGGTATTTACGGACCAAATCCGGATATTTTTTAATTGCTTCGGAAATCGGGCAGAAAATAATTCCAAGTTTGGACAGGGTGTCTTGAAAAGTCGTAGCCACAGAAACCGAATCCATCACTACATCCACCGCAACTCCGGCAAGGTGTTTTTGTTCTTCGATGGGAATTCCCAATCGTTTAAAAGTGTCTAACAATTCCGGATCTACTTCATCCAGACTGTTGTATTTAGGCTTTTTCTTAGGTGAAGAAAAATAAGATATCGCTTGGAAATCGGGCTTTTGATAATTGATGTTTGCCCATTCCGGCTCTTCCATGGTTTGCCAATATCGGAATGCTTCCAACCGCCATTCAGTCATCCATTCCGGTTCTTCTTTTTTTGCTGAAATGGCACGTATCACATCCTCGTTTAGTCCCGGAGGAAATGTTTCTGAATCAATATCTGTAAAGAAACCGTATTCGTATTCTTTGGTTTCCAATTCTTTTTTTAAATCGTCTTCAGTATATTTCATGCTTCTATGTACTACTTTATCAAGTAAAAACTTGAAGATTAAATAATATAAATTTAAAGAGAAAAAGATTCTCCGCAGCCGCAAGTTCTGTTGGCATTCGGATTTTTAAAAACAAATCCTTTGCCGTTTAATCCGCCGCTGTATTCCAAGGTAGTTCCTACCAAGTACAAGAAACTCTTTTTATCGACGGCAATTTTTACGCCTTGATCCTCAAAGAGTTTATCGTTCTCGCTCATGATTTTATCAAACTTGAGTTCATAACTCAATCCCGAACAGCCACCGCTTTTGACGCCAACACGGACAAAATCGTCAGAAATATGAAACCCATCATCCGCCATAAGTTGTGCAAGCTTGGCTTTAGCGCTTTCACTTACTTTAATCATAATATAGAATAATTCTAAATTAGTGGTGCAAAGATAATTAATTCAATTGTCTTTACATAAGAATAACTCATTTTATAAAGTTGAAAGTCTTCCCTTTTTGAGGTTGAAAACTTTACTTTTGCAGTAAAATATAAAATTATGTTTGAAAACAAAGATAATAGTCGACAAAATATAGAGCAATTGGGTGAATTTGGTCTGATTAATCACTTGACGAAGAATTTTAAGATAAAACAAACTACTACCGTAAAAGGAGTGGGAGATGATGCTGCTGTACTCGGATCCAATCCGGATGAGGAATTGGTAGTAACCACCGATATGCTTTTGGAAAACATTCATTTTGATTTGGCTTATATGCCTTTGAAACATTTGGGGTACAAAGCTGTAATTGCCAATTTATCGGATGTGTACGCAATGAATGCTGAAGCGCGACAAATTACTGTCAGCATTGCGGTTTCCAATCGATTTCCGGTAGAAGCGTTGGAAGAATTATATGCCGGAATTCAGACAGCTTGCGATATTTATTCCGTCGATTTGATTGGAGGCGACACCACTTCTTCAACTACCGGATTAATTATCAGCATTACTGCAATTGGCGCTGTAAAGAAAGGAGAAGCAGTCTATCGCAACGGCGCCAAAGAAAATGATTTGCTTGTGGTAACCGGCGATTTGGGAGGTGCATATTTGGGATTGCAGGTTTTAGAACGCGAAAAACAAGTTTTTTTAGTCAATCCGCAGTCACAACCTGATTTGGAACCGTATTCGTATTTGGTGGAACGACAATTAAAACCCGAAGCACGGAAAGACATCCCGATTCTTTTGCGTGAATTGGGAGTGCGACCTACTGCTATGATTGACATTTCTGACGGATTATCATCGGAGATTTTTCATATCTGTACCCAATCAAATGTGGGATGCCGATTGTACGAAGAAAAAATTCCAATCGTTCCGCAGGTGATTTCAACCTGTGAAGAATTTGAATTGGACAGTACGACGATAGCCTTGAATGGAGGCGAAGATTACGAATTGCTTTTTACAATTGGTATGGATGATTACCCAAAAATTAAAGGAAATCCACATTTGACGGTTATCGGACACATCACCAAAGATTTGGCTAAGAATCTCATCACACGCGCATCAACAGAAATAGCCTTAAAAGCAAGAGGGTGGACAGCATTTGAAGACCAATAATCCCAAATAAAATGTTGTTTTTGGATGATAGAAGTGTTTGAATTACTTTTGCAAAACTGATGCAAGATACTAAAATACCTTCATTTTATTCTCAATTCTCCAAAACGGATGAATTGAAGAAAACCATTCTCGATTCGCAACCCGAAACATTCATTGAGGGACTCACAGGTTCTGCTGTTTCAATGGTTTTGGCAGAAAATTTTAAAGAAACGCGCATGCCTTTTTTGTTTATCTTGGAAGATAAAGAAGAAGCTGCCTATTATTTGAATGATTTAGAAAGTTTGTTGGGAGACAATCGCGTTTTGTTTTATCCTGCGAGTTATCGTCGGGCTTACCAAATTGAAGAAACAGACAATGCCAATGTGCTCCTGCGTTCGGAAGTTTTAAACAGAATCAATTCAAAGAAGAAACCGGCAATTATTGTTACTTATCCCGATGCGTTATTTGAAAAAGTAATCACGCGAAAGGAGCTGGAACGAAATACTCTGAAAATAACGGTTGGTGATAAACTCTCTTTGGATTTTATCAATGAAACCCTTTTTGAATACCACTTTAAACGCACAGATTTTGTAACCGAGCCGGGAGAATTTGCCGTTCGAGGCGGAATTGTGGATGTTTTCAGCTTTAGTAATGACGAGCCTTATCGCATAGAGTTTTTCGGCGATGAAATTGACAGCATCCGCACCTTTGATGTCGAAACGCAATTGTCCCTGGATGTTAAGAAAAAGGTCAATATTATTCCGAATATCGAGACTAAAACCGTTGAAGAAACCCGTGAATCTTTTTTAAAATATATCGCTTCAAAAACAGTAGTTTTCATTAAGAATGAAACGTATTTTTTGGGGCGCATCAACCAGCTTTTTGAAAAAGCAGAAGAAATTCACGAGGAATTGGATCCGATTATCAAACGTGCCAAACCTGCTGAATTGTTTGTCACTTCAGATGAGTTGGAAACTCAATTAGAAAATTTTGTACGCGTTTACCTCAAGAATACTACGCATACAAAATCCGTTGCTTCCATTCTTTTCAACACACGTCCGCAACCTTCTTTTAACAAGCATTTTAATTTGTTGATAGATGATTTAAACAAAAATCACGACGAAGGAATCAAGAATTATATTTTCTGCAGTACCGAGCAACAAGCCAAAAGACTCAGAGATATTTTTCGAGATACAGAAAAGCAAGTCAATCAATTTGAAACGTTTGTTTTTCCTTTATATCAAGGATTTATTGATTACGATTTAAAAATTGCTTGTTATACCGATCATCAGATTTTTGAACGTTATCACCGTTTCCGACTAAAAAACGGGTATGCAAAAAAGCAAGCGATTACGTTAAAAGAACTCTCCAATATTGAAGTAGGCGATTATGTAACGCATATTGATCACGGCATCGGAAAGTTTGGTGGATTACAAAAAATAGAAGTTGAAGGCAGGATGCAGGAAGCGATTAAATTATTTTACGGCGATCGGGATATTTTATATGTAAGCATCCATTCATTACATAAAATTTCTAAATACAACGGCAAAGAAGGCAAAGAACCGAAAATATACAAACTCGGAAGCGACACATGGAAAAAACTTAAAGCAAAAACCAAAGCGCGTGTTAAGGAAATTGCTTTTAATCTGATTGAACTTTATGCAAAAAGAAGGACGATGCAAGGGTATGCGTTCAGTCCGGACAGTTATTTACAAGCAGAATTGGAATCCTCGTTTGCTTATGAAGATACGCCCGATCAGAGCAGTGCCACAGAAGATGTAAAACGCGATATGGAGAGTGACCGGCCTATGGACAGGCTTGTTTGTGGCGATGTAGGATTTGGAAAAACAGAAGTTGCCATCCGTGCAGCATTCAAAGCAGTGGATAACGGAAAACAAGTTGCTGTGCTTGTTCCCACTACTATTTTGGCTTTCCAACATTTTAAAACATTTACAGAAAGACTGTCAGATATGCCGGTCACTGTCAATTATCTCAATCGTTTTCGAACAGCCAAAGAAAAACGAGCTATTCTCGAAGAGTTAAAAAATGGTAAACTAGACATTATCATCGGGACGCATCAGTTGGTAAATAAAAATGTAGCATTTAAAGATTTGGGATTGTTGATTATCGATGAAGAACAAAAATTTGGTGTTGCCGTTAAAGACAAACTCAAAACATTAAAAGAAAATATTGATACACTGACACTTACTGCAACGCCTATTCCGCGAACGCTTCAATTTAGTTTGATGGCTGCACGCGATTTGTCGGTAATCACAACACCTCCGCCAAATCGGTATCCGGTTGAAACTCATGTAATCCGGTTTTCGGAAGAAATTATACGAGATGCCATCAGTTATGAAATTTCACGCGGCGGTCAAGTATTTTTTATTCACAATCGGATTCAGAATATCACGGAAGTTGCCGGAATGATTCAACGATTAATTCCTGATGCTAAAATCGGAATCGGTCATGGTCAAATGGAAGGAAAAAAACTGGAAGATTTGATGCTTCGTTTTATGAATAATGAATTTGATGTACTCGTTTCCACAACCATTGTCGAAAGCGGCTTGGAC
>JAAYLC010000152.1 GCA_012522045.1 Bacteroidota bacterium | reverse complement strand
CGCGGGTGAGTTTAAGACCTATCGTTTGATTAGAGAGTAATTTTTTAAACAATGGCTTCAGTTCACAAGAACTGAGGAATAAAAGAGAGAATCCCTTCGGAACCATCCGGAGGGATTTTTTTATATGGAGATTTATTTCAAATGAGAAGTCATTATAATAAACATTCCAACCAAACGGATTTCCATGTTTATCCGCTGCGGGAAAATTGGTTTTAAAATTATTATAACGGTAAACTTTGTATTGTTAGCCACTTCTCATGCAGAAAAACAAATAAAACCATCATTTAAGATAGTTGGGGCGTCAATTTAAAACTGTAAAATACAAACAGAAATGCGAATTCTTAATTAGGCTTCCTTTTTTAGGTCTGTTGGATAGCTTGAACAATAAAAATAGTATCTTTGAACCCTTAAATCTTTGTTAACAGATGATTAGTCATGTTCAGGGGCGCCTCGTGGAGAAAAATCCGACAGATGTAGTTATTGATTGTAACGGTGTGGGATACCGGCTCAATATTTCATTGAATACCTATTCGCAACTTCCCGATTCTGAAACCGTAAAATTATTTTCCCATTTAATCATTCGTGAGGATGCACACACCTTATATGGGTTTATGACGGCTTCGGAACGAGAAATTTTCCGTTTGCTGATTACTGTTTCAGGTGTAGGTCCGATGACGGCAAGAACCATGCTTTCTTCCCTCACGCCCGAACAAGTGATTGAAGCCATTGCTTCAGACGATGTGAAAACCATCAAATCAGTCAAAGGGATTGGTATTAAGACAGCACAACGCGTACTCTTGGATTTAAAAGATAAAATTCTAAAAGTTTCCGATGTTTCGATTTCTATTCCGCAAAACAATACAAATAAAAATGAAGCGTTATCTGCATTGGAAACACTTGGATTTGTTCGTAAAAAAGCAGAACAAGTATGCGATGCTATTTTAAAAGAAAACCCTGAAGCATCTGTAGAAATGATTATTAAATTAGCGCTAAAAAGATTATAACATTTTGAGATCAAATACCAACCGGAATAGTAAAAGCTATTTAAAACTCATATTTTTCGTCGGATCGCTGTTTTTTGGAATCTCATTGTTTGCTCAGGATACAACCGCAACGGATACAACCGCAACGGGTTCATCTACAGGCAGAATCAAATTTCCGGATCCGTCCAATATTGAAGACTTATACACGTATGACCCCATTACGGATATGTATATTTATACCCGTAAATTGGGCGATTTTAGAATTAATCACCCGGTTATTCTCACACCTGAGGAATATCAAAAACTCGTACAAGAACAAGAAATTAAATCGTATTTTAAAGAAAAAATTGATGCACTGGACGGACGAAAACAAAATGCCAATGACCAATCGAATCTGTTGCCGACTTTTTATGTAAATTCTAATTTCTTTGAATCTGTTTTTGGTGGAAATACCATCGAGGTATTGCCTCAAGGTTCCGTAGAAATGGATTTGGGGTTTCTGTATACAAAACAAGACAATCCACAATTTTCCCCACGTAACCGAAGCAGTTTTACCTTTGATTTCGACCAGCGAATCAATTTGAGTTTATTGGCAAAAGTGGGAACACGACTTCAGGTAACGGCAAATTATGACACGCAAAGCACGTTTGATTTTCAGAATCAGATCAAGTTGGAATACACGCCCGATGAAGATGACATCATTCGTAAAATTGAAGTGGGAAATGTGAGCATGCCCCTGAACAGTTCGTTGATTAAAGGAGCGCAAAGCTTGTTTGGAGTGAAAACCCAATTGCAATTCGGTAAAACGACGATTACGGGAGTGTTTTCTGAACAAAAATCCGAAACGACCACCGTGATGGCCGAAGGAGGGGCTACCGTTACAAACTTTGAGCTCTACGCTTTAGATTATGACGAAAACCGACACTTTTTCTTATCGCATTATTTCCGTGATAATTATGACCGTGCATTGGAACAGTATCCATTTATAAACAGTAACATTCAAGTCACGCGCGTAGAAGTATGGATTACGAACCGAAACAATCGGACGGATAACATACGGAATATTGTGGCACTTCAAGATATCGGTGAAGCGAATCCAAAGAACATCGGATTGTTGACCCCACCGGGCGGATTTATCAATGCAAGTCCCAATGCGTTCCCCGACAACGCCAACAACCGTTTTAATCCTTTTGGAATCGACGGACGCACACCGTCGTTACTAAACCCTGCAATTCGTGATATGGCGACTGTCAGACAAGGATTTACCGGTTTACAGGTTAGAGACGGAATTGATTATGTGACTTTGGAAAATGCGCGGATGCTTGATCAGAATGAGTATCGCCTAAATCCTAAATTGGGATATATCTCCTTAAACCAACGTTTGGATAACGATGAAATTTTGGCGGTAGCTTTTCAGTTTACCGTCAATGGAAGGGTTTATCAGGTTGGAGAATTCTCAAGTGACGGTGTCGATGCCGGAAGACAACCAAATCCCGGCGGAGGAATCCCCGGCGGTGGAACCGGAATTCCGGGAGGTGGCTTGCCCGGAGACGATCCCAATCAGCAACCTGTGGACGAAGGACAGAATTTGGTTGTCAAAATGTTGAAAAGCAGTACGACCAATGTCAGACAGCCGATTTGGAATTTGATGATGAAAAACATTTATTCCATCGGAGCATTTCAGTTAGAATCGGAGGATTTTAAAATGAACATTCTTTACAATGATCCTTCCCCGCTTAACTATATCGAAGAAGCACAAGGAACGCCGCAACACCCGTATGCCGCACTTCCGGAAGATGTGAAAGAAGAAATTCTTCTCAAAGTTTTTAACTTGGATCGATTGAATTTTAATAATGACCCCCAACAGGGCGGAGATGGTTTTTTTGATTATGTGCCGGGAATTACAATTGACCCCGAAAACGGACGAATTATATTTACAACGGTAGAGCCTTTTGGAAAACATTTATTCGATAAACTCAATAGCACGCCTACAGAAGGTGTGCCTCCTGCGTATTACGACATGCCGGAAACCTACAACGCCAATCAGAACAAATATGTTTTTAGAAGTTTATATCGAAGCACCAAAACAGAAGCAGAACAGCTTGAAAGCGAGAAAAATAAGTTTCAGTTGGTCGGAAGTTATAAATCTACCGGAGCCGATGGAATTCCGATTGGCGCTTTTAACGTTCCCCGAGGTTCTGTGGTTGTAACTGCCGGCGGTCGAACCTTGGTCGAAGGAATAGATTATACCGTGAACTATGAAATGGGACGCGTTCAGATTTTGGATCCTTCATTGCTCAACAGCAACACACCAATTTCCGTAACCACGGAAAACAATATGCTCTTTGGACAACAAACCCGACGGTTTACAGGGCTGAATGTAGAGCATCAGTTTACGGATAAGTTTTTGGTAGGAGCAACGTTTTTAAATTTAAATGAACGACCCATCACCCAAAAATCATCTTATGGAGGTGAATCTGTAAACAACAGCATCTTCGGAATCAATGCAAATTATTCCACAGAGGTTCCTTTCTTAACCCGTCTGGTAAACAAACTTCCAAATATCGATACCGATGTAGAGTCCAATGTATCCGTACGGGGAGAATTTGCGTATTTGATGCCCGGAAGTCCGAAAGCTTCTGATTTTGATGGCAAAACTACGGTTTATATAGACGATTTTGAAGCTTCTCAAACGGCAAATGACATTAGCAATCCGACAAACTGGTTTTTGTCGAGTACACCTGTTGAAGTGAATCTTGGCGGTGAAGCAGACGATCTTTCTTATAATTATAAAAGAGCGGCACTATCGTGGTATAGCATTGATCCGGTTTTTTACAGTTCACAACGTCCCAGTGGAATTACCGATGAGCATTTGTCAAATCCGTTTACCCGACGGATTTATCGTGAAGAAATATTTCCCGAACAAGACATTGTTCAAGGGCAGTCTCAAGCAATTTTTTCATTGGATTTGGCATATTATCCCTCGCGAAGAGGTCCTTATAACTTTAATCCGGCTGCGGCTGCAACAAACACCTTGCCTAATCCGGAACAAAATTTTGCCGGAATTTCACGTGCCATCAGCACCACTGATTTTGAACGTTTGAATGTGGAATACATTCAATTTTGGGTGATGGATCCTTTTATTTATGAGGAAAATGCAAACAACCCGGGAGGATATTTAAATTTTAATTTGGGTAACATTTCTGAAGATGTATTAAAAGACGGCAGAAAACAATACGAAAACGGATTGCCCATAGACGGTTCGGATGCCAACACGATTGCTACGCTATGGGGAAAAGTGCCGAGCAATCAATCGTTGGTGTATACCTTTAATACAGATGGACAGGAACGTGCCAATCAGGATATCGGACTGGACGGATTAAACAATGCGCAGGAAAAAGCAAAATTTCCGGATTTTGCACATTGGGATGATCCGGCGAATGATGATTATGAGTATTTTTTACAGGCTCAAGGTGATATATTAGAACGTTATCTCCGATACAACGGAACAGAAGGAAACTCTCCCGTTGAAGTGGGGGATACCAACCGCGGAAGTACAACATTGCCGGATGTGGAATATATCAATAGGGACAATATGATGAACACCATCAATAGTTATTATGAGTACAATGTTCCATTCAAACAAGTAAACGGACAATTGGACACGGATAATAACAAATATGTCGTAGATGTTAAAACGCTGGAGATTACCACGCCCGATAACAATACCATACCTGTTCGCTGGGTGCAATTCCGTGTGCCAATCAGTGATCCGGACAAAGCCATCGGAGGAATTTCAGATTATCGTTCCATTCGTTTTATGAGAATGTATTTGTCTCAGTTTTCTCAAAATACGGTAATTCGTTTCGGAACTCTGGATTTGGTTCGTGGGGATTTCAGACGTTATCAACGTACACTTAACGATGTGACTCAAGAAGATCCGGCCAATAGCGATACCGTTTTTGAGGTGGGATCGGTGAGTATCGAAGAAAATGAAAACCGTCAACCGATTCCATATCGTATGCCTCCGGGATTGGACAGAGAACGCTTGAATAACAACAACAACATCATTCGTCAAAACGAACAAGCACTTTCTTTAAAAGTATGTGGTTTAAAACCCGATGATGGTCGCGGCGTTTATAAAAACTTTAGTATTGACATGCGTCAATATAAAAATCTCGAAATGTTTATCCATGCGGAATCGCTTGTCAATCAAACGGCATTGTCTGACGGCGAACTTTATGCATTTATGCGGATTGGGAATGATTTGACCAACAACTATTACGAGATTCAGATTCCGCTAAATCCGACACCTTTCGGAACATCTGATCCTGAGGAAATTTGGCCGTTGCCAAACCGTCTGAATCTTCCGTTAAAACAATTGCAGGAAGTGAAAACCAAAACCTTGGCGTATTACCGTGCCAATCCAAATGCCGATCGTGGGGAAGTTCACTTTTTTGATCAAGAAGAACTCGAAGGAGGCGTGCCCGGCGGCAGCAATCCGTTGCGAATCGGAATCAAAGGAAATCCGAGTTATGGAAATGTACGAACCATTATGCTGGGCGTTAAAAATCCTACTTCACACAATCTTTGCGGAGAAGTGTGGTTTAACGAGTTGCGGATGAGCGAACTCGAAAACAAAGGCGGTTGGGCAGCAATTGTCAACGTGGATGCAAATATGGCAGATTTTGCTACCGTGTCTGCTACCGGTAGCATGAGCACCATTGGATTTGGCTCGCTCGAACAAGGACCGAATCAGCGTAGTTTGGAAGACCAACAACAATACGATGTGGTTACTAATTTAAATCTGGGACAATTGCTTCCGCAGAATTGGGGAATTCAATTGCCGTTTAATTACGGACGTTCTGAAGAGCTCATCACACCAAAATACGATCCGCAATATCAAGACATCGAATTGCAGTCGCGATTGGACAATGCAGCAAGTGAGGAAGACCGCGAACGAATCAAAAGTCAATCCATCGATTACACCCGCCGTCAAAGTGTAAACTTTATAGGAGTACGTAAAGAAAAAACAGGGGGTGGCAAATCGCGTATATACGATGTGGAAAATCTAACCGCTTCTTTCTCTTACAATCAGACCGATCATCACAATTACGAAGTGGAAGAATCGTTGGAGCAATCCGTAAATGTAGGAGCGACTTATAATTATAATTTTCAAGCCAAACCTTTTGAGCCTTTTAAAAACAACGATTCTATATTTAGAGGCAGATATTGGCAGTTTCTTAAAGATTTCAACATAAATTATTTGCCGACCAATGTCTCGGTAATGTCAAACATCATCAGACAATACAATGAACAAAAGTTTAGAGACGTCGATTTATTGCAAGGAAATATCGGATTGCCTACACTCTATCAACGAAATTATTTGTTTGACTGGCAATACACCATCAATTACAACATTACCAAATCACTTCGATTGAATTTTGTTTCTGCCAATAACAGAATTGTAAACAATTATTTGAATGAAGAGGGCATTGTCGATAATACGGTGGGTGTCTGGGATGATTTCTTTAATGTTGGAATTCCGAATTTGCTCACGCAGAATCTGCAAATAAATTACGATTTGCCATTTAATAAATTTCCATTTCTACGATTTATCCGTTCTACTTATTCCTACACCGGAAATTTCCAATGGCAAAAGAGCAGCGATCAGTACAGTAACTTGACGGTGCAATTGAGTGATGGGACTACCGAAACTTACAATCTAGGAAATTCGGTGCAAAATGGAAGTACGCATCAGCTAAACTCATCGTTGGATATGCGGGCATTTTACCGTTACATCGGACTGACGAAAATTACCCCTGCATCTAAAGGCAGTCGCGCCGGAGCGAATCAACAAGGAGGAAATGATGGTGGAGATGCCGGTGGCAATGAAGGACAATCAAGTCTCATGAGCAGAAATCAATCTATGGCGATGGGCGGCAGACCAAGTTCTTCCGGCGACACAAGTGCCGCACTTACAACCGGTGACAAAGCAGCGAATATATTGATTGATTTGGCGACATCACTCAAGCGCGTGCAATTCAATTATCAGGAGACTTCGGGAATTTACTTACCGGGTTATTTACCATCGGTTGGATTTATCGGAACTTTAAGACCTTCGCCCGGTTTCGTTTTCGGAAGTCAAGTCGATGTCAGAGAAATGGCAGCGAGAAACGGATGGTTGACAATTTATCCTGAATTTAACGAACAGTACACCGAGCTTCAGAGCCGCCAATTTGATATTCAAGCTAATTTAGAACCTATTAAAGGACTTACGATAGATTTGACCGGAAGTCGGGTGTATTCGGAAAACTATGCAGAAAATTATTTGGTCCACGACGGGCTATATCAATCGTTAACGCCAAATCTGTTTGGAAACTTTAATATCTCAACGGTTTTAATTAAGACTGCCTTTAGAGGAAGTTCACAATACAGCTCACAAACTTTTGATGAATTTAGAGAAAACAGATTAATCATTGCCAACAGATTGGCTGAAGAATATTATGGTGACGGAGTGATTCCCCGAACAGAAGACGGTTTCCCGGTAGGTTTTGGAAAGACAAATCAGGATGTGTTGTTGCCGGCATTTTTGGCAGCTTACAGAGGCAGCGATGCGAGTAAAGAAAAAACGGGAATGTTCAGAGACATTCCATTGCCAAACTGGGATATCAAATTCACCGGATTGATGGAGATAGAATGGTTTAAACAAAATTTCAGAAGGTTTTCCATAAATCACGGATACCGTTCGGCTTATACCTTAAGCCAATTTCAATCGAATTTGGATTACAATTTCAACGAACCCGATGCGGTCGATCAGGCGGGGAACTTCAAGCCCAAAGTTTTGTTGACCAATGTGAATCTCACGGAACAATTCTCACCCTTAATAAAACTGGATTTTGAAATGCTGAATTCCATTAGCATTTCTGCAGAAGTCAGAAAAGACCGCGCCTTATCATTGAGTTTTGCCAACAATTTATTGACTGAAATTAAAGGAGAAGAATACATCATCGGATTGGGATATCGAATTCAAGACATTCGTATCGGAACTAATATTGGAGGAACACAAAGCGTGTTGGCAAGTGATTTGAATATTAAATTAGACCTTTCCATGCGAGATAATGAAACAATTATCCGATATTTGGATATGGCAAACAGTCAGACAACAGCCGGACAAACGATATACGGCGCCTTGTTGTCCGCAGATTACGCTTTGACAAAAAACTTTACGATTATATTTTATTACGATCATGTATTTTCGGAATATGCAATTTCAACAGCATTTCCTCAAACCAACATTCGAAGTGGGTTCACATTGCGGTATAATTTCGGAAATTAAAAAAGAATATTAATTTTGACTAAAATAGTTGTATTATGAATTTTCCTTCAAACCTTAAGTATTCCAAAGACCACGAATGGGTCAGTGTAGATGGTGATATAGCTACCATTGGAATCACAGAATTTGCTCAAAGTGAATTGGGCGACATCGTTTATGTTGAAATAGAAACCGTTGGTGAAACACTTGATCGCGAAGAAATTTTCGGTACCGTAGAAGCTGTAAAAACGGTTTCAGATTTATACTTGCCGCTTTCGGGTGAGATTTTAGAGTTTAACGAAAACTTGGAAGACGAACCCGAAAATGTCAATACAGATCCATACGGAGAAGGATGGATGATAAAATTAAAAATGTCAAATCCATCGGAATTGGATGATTTGCTCACAGATGAGGAGTATAAAGAGCTTATTGGAAAGTAAAATTTTATTGAGTATAGCACTGGGCTATACAATTTTAATAACCATCCTTTTTTTTATACCCACGTCAGAACTCCCAAAAGTAGAAGTTTCCGGTTTTGATAAATGGATTCATATTTTGCTTTTCGGAGTGCTCTCGTTGGTTTGGTCTTTATTTTTTTCAATGAGGAGAAATTTAGACTCTTGGAAGTCAATGCTGTTATTAGGTGCTTCTTTGATAGTTTATGGCATATTAATTGAGGTCTTTCAAGAGATCTTTACAACTTCTCGAGCCGCTGATTTTTACGATGTATTGGCAGATATTGCAGGAATCATCCTCGGAATGAGTGTTTTTCAAGTTATAAAATCGAAAGTAACTAAAATGGCTATTTAGTTTTTCATTTTATATAATATTATATACTTTAGCAATCCATAAAAGAACACGTTATGCAAGTTAAAAAGAACCCCAAAGCTGATGTTGGAAAAAGAAGTCTGCTCTTTTTTCAAATAGGACTTGTAATCATGCTTTTTGTTTCCTGGCAAGCCTTGGAATGGAAAACCTATGATAAAAAAGCCGATTACGGGCAGCTCGATTTAGGAGATGACCTTATGGAAGAGGTTCCTGTTACTCAGGATTTAAATATACCTCCGCCACCACCGCCTCCGCCACCACCACCGGCTCCGGATATTGTGGATGTAATTGAAGATGAATCTGAAGAAGAAGAAACTATTATTGAGTCTACCGATACTACTCCTGAAACCAAAATTGTTGAGGTTACTCAGATTGTGGAAGAAGTAATAGAAGAAGAAATTGAAGAAGTTCCCTTTGCAGTTATTGAAAACGTACCGGTATATCCGGGATGTGAAAATGAACGTACAAATGATGCAAAGCGAAAATGTATGAGTGATAAAGTAAACGTCTTTATCCAACGCAGATTTAATACGGATTTGGCTGGAGACCTCGGATTACAAGGAATTCAAAGAATTATGGTTCAGTTTAAAATTGATCCGCAAGGACGTGTAACTGAAGTTCGTGCCAGAGCACCACACCCCAGATTGGAAAGAGAAGCAATTTCCGTAGTGGAATCGCTCCCTCAAATGACCCCCGGAAAACAAAGAGGAAAAGCGGTTAGTGTGCTTTATTCCTTGCCGATTATCTTTGATGTTCAGTAATTTTTAATAAGTAAATAGTTTAAAAAACCTCTCTGTCTTTTGATTGAGAGGTTTTTTTTATAAAATCGTTTACCGTTTATTTTCTTTTTTTAACTTTATTTGTCAATTAATAAAAAAGGGAATTCTTTATTTTAAATAACAAGTTGGATTCCTGCTTTTAAAAATCCGTATCTTGCCACCCAAATTCAAAAAGAAACTATGAAGTCTTTTTTCTTTTTACCTTTCGTCCTGTTATCGCTTCACGGAATTGCCCAAACCCAAAGTTCATCCTTTGAAAGTTATCCCGTATTTCCGGAATGTAAAGACGTTCACTTCAATGAACAAGAAAAATGTTTTAGCTATCAGTTAAAGAATTTTATCTATGATAATTTTGAACTTCCGCAAGTCGTTAATGAAAAAAATTACAGCGGAATGATGAGTATTCTGTTTGAAGTCACCCGAGAAGGGGAGTTTAAAATACTCTATGTCGATTCGCAATTTGAAGAACTTAAAGACGAAATCGGACGTGTTTTTGATTTGTTGCCTAAAATAGAACCCGCAACCTACAGTGGAAGACCAAAATACATTCAGTTTACACTACCGCTGCGAATACCTTTGACAGCGCCTCAAACCACTGAAAACGAAGAAGATTCCGTGCGTAAAATCAACGAATTTTCAAATGAAATGGCTGCGAATGAATATGATGCAATTCAAAACTTGCCTTATGAAAACGAAAAGTTTGACAGTTCGATAAACATTCCGTTTTCTCATCACAACTACTACATTTTTGATGCCGCGATGAATCGTGTTGGAAACAACAATCACACCGCTCAGAAACCTTATTTGTACTCCGAAGTAAACAAACACTTTGATTTTGAAGCTTATCATCAAAGTTTAATGAAAGACAAAAGCTCTTGGTTCGGTCGAAAATGGTGGAATGAACATATGGTTACCATCAAAGGGGAAGATTATTGGATTACATTGGATCCCGGTGTGGATTTACAGATTGGAAAAGATTTTGATGCCGATATAAATACCTATAACAACACGAGAATTCTTTATACGCAAGGAGGCATCGGGAAAAACATTACTTTTTTCGGAGCGATATTTGAATCCCAAGGGCGTTTTGCTGATTATGTAAACAGACATATTGAATCGATGCCGCCGGCAGGAGGAAATCCCGGAATTGTTCCCGGACAGGGAGTGGCAAAAAGATTTAGATCAGACGCTTATGACTATCCTATGGGAACAGGTTATTTTTCTTACACTCCTTCCAAACATTTCAATATTCAATTTGGTCACGGAAAGACATTTCTTGGCGACGGGTATCGTTCCTTGTTATCCAGTGACAACGCAAGTCCCTATCCTTATTTAAGGCTAAACACCACTTTTTGGAAAATAAAATATACAAACACTTGGATGTCCTTGCGTGATGTACGGAGAGATGTTGCCGCGCAAGGATCGTTTCGGGCAAAATATATGGCAAATCACTATTTAAGCATCAACCTTACCAAGCGTTTAAATCTCGGATTTTTTGAATCGGTGGTGTGGCAAAATGACAATGACCGAGGTTTTGACATGAACTTTATGAATCCGGTGATATTTTATCGCGCCATCGAGTTTGCAACAGGACCGCGAGGCGGAAATGCCATGATCGGTTTGACGGCAAAGTATAAAATTTCAGACAACGTAAATGTTTACGGACAGTTTGCAATTGATGAGTTTTCCTCATTGGACGTGTTTAAAGGGGATAAAAGCTGGAAAAATAAAACAGGATATCAAATCGGGTTTAAATATTACGACGCAGTCGGAATTCCCGGCCTGATGTTGCAGGGAGAATTCAACCGAGTGCGACCTTTTACCTATTCACACAATACCATAATCCTCAATTATGCACATATGCATGAAAGTATGGCGCACACCTTGGGCGCAAATTTTTCTGAATTTATCGGAATCATGAGATATCAGAACAAGCGGTTTTTCGGAAGTGCCAAGGCTATTGTAGCAACTCGTGGATTTGATTTTCAAACCGATGAAGATATGTTAAATTACGGATCGGATATCTTCCGCTCTGAATATGAAGAAAGAGCGCGAGAAACAGGAAACGTAGTAGGACAAGGAAATAAAACGGCGTTCTTCCATGCCGAAACGCAATTGGGATATATCATTAATCCGTCAAATAATTTTAAAGTATATGCAAGTTTGATATACAGAAACTTTGATCCGATGGTGGATACGGCAAATGTTTTTAAAAATAGTACCACTTGGTTAAACTTTGGAATTCGAACGGATTTGTTTAATTGGTATTTCGATTTTTAATAGCGCAACTTTAGTAAAATTCTTTTTGGGATTAGTGGTTAGCACTTGTATCTTTGCGCATTATTAAATTTTTATGAGTGTATCTGTAACTTATTCGCGAACAACCACCAAAACATTCGTTCAGAATTTTTTAGAAATCACCAAATTTCGACTTTCTGTAAGTGTTGTGTTTTCTTCAGTTGTGGGATATCTCCTTGGAGCTCCGATTATTGATTTTTCCATTCTCTTTCTTTTGGCTGTAGGTGGCTATTGTATGGTTGGCGCTTCCAATATTTTCAATCAGATCATTGAACGCGATTTAGATGCCCTGATGAATCGCACCAAAAACAGACCGATTCCGTCAGGGAGAATGACTGTAAAAACAGCTTTTATTCTCGGCAGTATATTGACAGTAGTCGGCTTGTTGGTATTGTATTCCATCAACCCGATTACGGCGATGTTTGGTGCCATTTCAATTTTTATGTATGTAAGTTTATACACACCGCTGAAAACAAAAACACCTTTGTCTGTGTTTGTCGGCGCCTTTCCCGGAGCAATTCCGTTTATGCTCGGATGGGTTGCCGCAAGTGGGAGTTTTGGAATAGAGCCGGGCACGCTTTTTATGATTCAGTTTTTTTGGCAATTTCCTCATTTTTGGGCAATAGGCTGGTTTTTATACGACGATTATGCTAAAGCCGGATTCTTTATGCTCCCCAACGGAAAACGAGACAAACGAACTGCAACTCAGGCGATTATGTATTGCATATGGACGTTGGTGGCTTCAATTATGCCGGCTTTTGGAATCACAGGGAAGTTGCAGTTATCAACCGTTTCTGCAGTAATTGTAGGATTGTTGGGGCTGGGACTTGTATATTACGCCTACAAACTCTATGTGGACTTGTCCGAAAAAACAGCGAGAAAATTGATGTTGACCAGCGTGAGTTATATAACTTTGATTCAATTGATTTATGTCATTGATAAATTTGTACGATAAATAAATGGCAGATAAGGTAACGATTATGAGTAGCGGAGGAAGCAATAACGAGGATATTAGAATTATCACGGCGAAAAAGAACATGCTGTGGTTTGGAATAATCAGTTTGTCGATGAGTTTTGCCGGTTTGACCAGTGCCTACGTGGTGAGTAAAGAGCGACCGGATTGGTTGGGAGATTTTGAATTGCCACCGGCGTTTTTTATAAGTCTCTTTGTAATTGTCGTTAGCAGTGTAACGATGCATTTGGCAAAACGTGCAGTTTCCAATGAGCAAAATAAGAAAGGAATGATGCTTTTAATCGCTACTTTTTTACTCGGAATTACTTTTGTCTTTTTTCAGTTCAAAGGTTTTTCAGAAATTATTGCGAACGGATATTATTTTACGGGACCTACGAGCTCGATAACGACTTCTTTTATATATTTGGCCGTTATTTTACACGTAGCACACGTTACGGCTGGGTTAGTAAGCCTCGGCGTTGTAATTTATAATCATTATAAACTTAAATATATAAATGGGAAAACGTCTGGAATTGAGATAGCTGCGACCTTTTGGCACTTTATAGACGTTATCTGGATTTATCTGTTTTTGTTTTTATATTTCGTTAAATAAAAATTAAACCTATTTTTGAAAATTAATTAAACATCACCAATCATTTTTTTATGGAAGCAACTGTTGTTCAAACAGGCACCGAAGGGAAGACTTGGGGCGGAGGTACCTCACCATTTAAAGCCAAATATGGCAAAATGATGATGTGGTTCTTTATCTTGTCGGACTCCTTAACCTTCTCCGGTTTCCTAGCCTCGTATGGTTTAATGAGATTTAAATTTGCCGATTCTTGGCCCATCCCGGATGAAGTCTTTAACCACGTTCCATTTTTACATGACGTGGAGGCGCCGATGTACTTTGTGGCATTTATGACCTTCATTTTGATTTTCTCATCCGTTACCATGGTGTTGGCGGTGGATGCCGGAAGCAGAATGAAAAGAAATCAAGTCGCAATGTATATGTTCCTAACGCTCCTCGGAGGGTTCATATTTATCGGTTCTCAGGCTTGGGAATGGGCAACCTTCATCAAAGGTACATACGGTGCTGTCGAAACAAACAATAGAGAAATTCTGCAATTTGTAGATACGGAAGGCAAACGAGTGGCTGTGGCAGATTTTGTGGCAGAATCCTCTGTGCCGCGTGTTGAACACGAACGAAATGTTGGAGTATGGTATAAAGGCGAGCCAAAATTCCATACCGGAATGGCGATGCAAGATGTCATTGCAGGTTTTAAAGCCAATGAAAATGTATTGGTTCGCATTCAGGAAAAAGACGAATACGGTCAGCATATCATCTTGTCTAGAGATGAATCTATAAAAAAATTAGAAAACGACGGAAAAGAAGTTGTACTCGGTGCCAACTTGATTCGCAATGAATACGGGCATCCGGTATTTGCAGATTTCTTCTTCTTTATCACAGGATTCCACGGCGTGCATGTTTCTATTGGGTTGATGCTTAATATAATTGTGTTTGCAAACGTTTTAATCGGGACCTATGAAAGACGCGGACACTATCGAATGGTAGAAAAAGTTGGATTGTATTGGCACTTTGTCGATTTGGTATGGGTGTTTGTATTTACTTTCTTCTATCTTGTTTAATTTTTAAAATAAAGCATAATTCGAAATGGCACACGATTCACATAACTTAGCAATATTTAGAGGCAGACTTAAATTTAAAAATACAATCTCAAAAATATGGGGTGTATTTATCGTGCTCTCGATTGTAACGGCAATAGAAGTAATTCTTGGAATGTTCAGGCCAGAGATTTTAGTAAGAACGACCTTCCTTTCGTTACATCTGCTAAACTGGATTTTCATCCTCCTCACGATTGTAAAAGCTTATTACATTACTTGGGATTTTATGCATATGCGTGACGAATCGAAAGGCTTGCGAAGAGTGACTGTTTGGTCCGGAGTCTTTTTGATTTGTTATCTCGTTGCGCTAATCTTGATTGAAGGCGATTATGTATATGAGGTTCTGTCAAACGGACATATTAAAACCGGTTTTTAACCATTTTCTATAATTTAATTTTATAAAAAGCCTCCTGAATAAGGAGGTTTTTTTGATTTGATTCTTTAATAGAAAAAGTTTGTTTTCATATCATTAAGCCGTTATTTTTGCAGTCTCAAAGAACGTGCTATATGAAAAAATATATTGTCCTGAGCATCCTGTTTATACTGCCTATCACAGCTTATATTTTTTTCGCTTTAAGCACTACTTATTTTCGTCCGCTTCCCACATTGACCGAAAATATTTCTGAATTGGATGGTTTTTATGACCTAGATGGTGAAAAAGTTCAGTTGCAAAATAAAATTACAATTCTAGGATTTTTTGGAGAAGATTTAGAGTCGCGTCGTGCTTATGCATACAATTTGGGACACAAAATTTACGGCAGATATCACGAGTTTAACGATTTTCAGTTTATCATCTTGTTGCCGAAAGGAACAGAAGATCAAGCCCGAATCGTTCTTGAACGAATAGAAAAAATAGCACCTACTGATGCGTGGCATTTCGCTTTCGGAACAGAGGAGCAACTGATGAATGTTTTTCATTCTTTAAATGTTCCTATTTCACTTACTTCAGATTATGCCAGTCCGTATGTGTTTATAATTGATAAAGAGCGCAATTTAAGAGGACGAGATGATGACAAAGAGGAAGGAATCATGTACGGGTATGATTCGTCGAGCATTGCTGAACTCAACAATAAAATGGAAGATGACTTAAAAGTAATTTTAGTTGAATACCGAAGAGCGTTGAAGAAATATGATTACGATGTTCAACGAGAAATTTAATATTGAAAGGATAAACAATGAAAAAAAAGAATTATTCATACATCGGGATTTCGTTTATCGTATTGGTTTTTGGAATATGGGTGGCAATACAGATTCAAGATCGATACGGACAACCGGATTTGGTAATCGTCGGTGAAAGAACCGTTCCCGAATTTGAGTTGACCAATCAACACGGCGAGACCATCTCCAATAAAGATTTGGAAGGAAAAGTTTATGTCGTGGAGTTTTTCTTTACCTCATGTCCTGACATTTGCCCAATTATGAATGAAAACATGCTGATTATTCAAAGAGAGTTTTTTGGAAACCCGAATGTGGCAATTGTTTCCATTACCATCGACCCGGCTCATGATACTCCGGAGGTTCTAAAAGCTTATGCAGCGCAACACAACATCACAAAAAAAGATTGGCATTTGCTGACCGGAAATCGTGACGAAATTTTTCAGCTGGCAAATGACGGCTTTAACTTATACGTTGCCGAAGCTCCCGAAGACCGTGGCGGTTTTGAACATTCCGGTTTTTTTGCATTGATAGATAAGGAAGGATTCATCCGCTCGCGCACAGACGAACAAGGCAATCCTTATATTTATTACGACGGATTAGAATCCAAACAAGTGCATGAGTTAAAAGAAGATATTAATAAGCTGTTATAAAATTGTGTCAGTACATATAAAAAATAAAAAAAAATACAACCTTTGGGTATGGCTGTTGTCAATACTTATTCCCGTTGTCGTTGCCATTTTGTTTAGCGTACGTATCCCGGGAGTCGAACCCTTAACGTTTCTTCCACCGATTTATGCCACCATAAATGCCATTACAGCAATAATTTTGGTGGTTTCAGTAATTCAAATAAAAAAAGGGAACAGGGCAGGTCACGAACGTTTAATGAAAATTGCCATCTTGTTATCCTGTCTTTTTTTAATTCTTTATATGGCGTATCATATGACTTCCGACCCAACTCCCTATGAAGGAGAAGGTGTGTTGAGGGGCATTTATTATTTCTTGTTAATTTCTCATATTATATAGTCAATTGGTGTAGTTCCTTTAGTTTTGATTACCTTTATCAGAGGATTAACCGGAGATTTTAACCGTCATAAAAAAATAGCACGGATTACTTTTCCTTTATGGTTGTATGTAGCAGTAAGCGGTGTGTTGGTTTTTATATTAATTTCTCCATATTACTAATTGAAGTATGAACAAAAAATCATTTCTCATCTTTATAATTGCCGCAGTTTTATTTTCACTTCCGGCGGAAGCCCAATGTGCAATGTGTCGAGCGGTACTGGAAAGCGAAGAAAGCGGAGGAGCGGCAAAAGGAATTAATAACGGTATTTTATATCTCATGATTTTTCCTTATTTATTGGTAGGAGGCGTTTTGTATGCAGTTTACAGAAGTCGTAAAAAAGCAAAAGCACAAGGAAAATTATAGTTGTGAATCAACTGCCGAAGTAACAAAAACGGTGTTGATTCGTCTTTATAGTATTTAACTTGATAATTTAATCTCTTTGAAATTTGTTCGAATATGTTAAAATACATTCTTTTCATTTCCTGCTATCTTATCGGTTTTTTGTCCGCGGCTCAAAAGCAATGGACACTTGAAGAATGTATTGAACATGCCTTAAAGAATAACATATCGATTAAACAAAGTGAGATTGAATTGGAACTTGCCGATATTCAAAAATCAGATGCCATTGGAAATTTTCTTCCTTCTTTAAATGCATCGGCCATGAACGCCTGGAATACCGGATTAACCCAAAATGTAACCACCGGAATTCTTCAAACACAAACCACACGAAACTCATCCTACAGCATTACCGCAGGTGTTAATTTGTTTAATGGATTGAGAAACATCAGAATGCACCAACGTGCGGTGTTGAGCAAACTTGCTGCACAGTACAATGTAGATAAAATGAAAGACGACATCGCCTTGATGGTGGCAAATTCATATCTTCAAATACTTTTGAATAAAGCCAATTTGGAAGTCGTTGAATCTCAAAACAGACTCACACAAGAGCATTTCCAACGCTCGAGCGATTTGGTTGATGCAGGAATGTTACCCAGAGGTGATTTGTTGGAAATCCAAGCCACAGATGCGAATGAAAAACAACGAATTGCAGTGGCTGAGAATGAAGTGAGAATTTCACTGATTAACCTCGCTCAATTGTTATTGATTAAAGATTACGAAAATTTTGATATCGCCGATAGAGAAATTGAAATCCTTCCCAATGAAATAATAGAAAAACCCGTTCGGGAAATAATTTCAATTGCAATGGAAAACAGGCCGGAGATAAAAATTGCAGAAAACCGTGTGAAATTGGCAGAAAAAGATTTGGAATTGGAGCGGAGTAATTATTATCCCAGCCTTGCCGGATTTTTTAATTACAACACTCGGGAAAGTGGCGCGGATAGAATTCTTCAAGGAGGAATTAATCCGGATGAACCCGCTATGCCTATCGGAATTGTCGAAGAAACAGGTCAGGTAGTAGTGGCGCCAAATTTTGCTTTTATCACCGAACCGCCATTGCCTTTTGTGGAGCAATTGTGGCGAAATGACGGAGTGTCCTACGGCGTCCAATTAAATGTGCCTATTTTTAACGGAATGAGTGTTCGCAATAATGTAAAACGAAGAAAGTTAGAAGTTCAAAATTTAGAATATCAATTAGAACAAGCTCAACTTGATTTGGAGTCGACTGTATATCAAGCTTTTATTGATGTAAAGGGTGCATTAAAAGCATACGAAGCAGCTGAAGTCGCATTGCAATCTCAAGAATTGGCTTTTCAATATGCTAACGAACGCTATGATGTCGGACTGATCAATGCATTTGATTTTAGTCAAGCCAAATTGCGATTGGACAATGCAAAAATAGAGGTGAATCGCTCTAAATTTGATTATGTTTTTAAATTAAAAGTATTGGAATTGTATTTCGGTATTTCTCCTGACCAATTAAAATTATAGTAGAAATATGAATAAAAAAACACTTATATGGTTGTCGGTTGGCACGCTGTTGCTGATTGTAATCCTGATATTCGGAAAGAAAAATGGTTGGTTTGGTTCCTCGGGAGATTTTGTACCTGTTGAAATTAGTGAATTACGACCGTTGACGATTGTGGAAACGGTATCCGCTACCGGAAAAATTCAACCGGAAGTAGAGGTGAAACTGTCCTCTGAAGTTTCCGGAGAAATTATAGAATTGCCTGTAAAGGAAGGACAAACTGTGGAGCAAGGCGATTTGTTGGTCCGAATTAATCCCGATTTAATTCAGGCGAGTGTAAGTCAGTCACAAGCGGGGCTGCAAAATTTTCGTGCGCAATTGGCACAAGCGGAAGCCAATGAAACCAATGCCAAACTAACATATGACAGAAGTAAAATCCTATTTGAGAAAGGAGTTATTTCAAAATCTGAATGGGATAGAGCCGTTGCTGATTACGAAATGGCACAAGCCAACAGATTGGCTGCATATTACAATGTGGAAAGTGCTGCGGCAAATGTGAAACAGTCTTTGGATAATTTGGCGCGAACAAGTATTTACGCTCCGATGAGCGGTACGATTTCAAGTTTATCTGCAGAGCTTGGCGAAAGGGTTGTTGGAACAGCACAAATGGCAGGAACTGAAATTATGCGCGTGGCAAATCTGGAAAATATGGAAGTTGTGGTCGATGTGAATGAGAATGACATCGTAAAAGTTCAGATTGGAAATGAAGCAAAAGTAGAAGTGGATGCCTACCTCAGAAGAGAATTTAAAGGAGAAGTTACCGAAATTGCAAACAGTGCAGAATCGACACTTACTGCCGATCAGGTGACAAATTTTAAAGTGAAAGTTCGCATTTTACCGGAGTCTTATAAAGATTTAATCGAAGGAAAACCGGAACGATATTCTCCTTTTCGTCCGGGAATGACTGCTACAGTGGATATCATTACAAACAAAAAAGAAAACATTCTTGCGGTGCCCATTAGTGCAGTCGTTATGAAAACCGATACTTCAGATGTCAATACAATCAATGCAGAGCGTTTTGAAGCTGTTTTTGTTGAAGAAAATGGAACTGCTCAAGTCAGAAAAGTGACTACCGGCATTCAAGATGAAACCAATATTGAAATCATCTCCGGATTGGATAAAGGTGAAAAAGTAATTGTCGGTCCTTATTCAACGGTGACGAAAACCCTCAAAGCAGGAGATAAAGTTGAACATTCAAACAAATAGTTGTGGCGCTTATTTTATGTATAGAAACTGCTACAACCAATTGTTCCGTCGCCCTGAGTGTTGATGGAAACATTAGAGCAGTACGCGAAGAAAATCCACAAAAGTATTCTCATGCCGAAAAACTTCATATGTTTATAGATGAAGTCTTCAAAATATGTAATCTTTCATTAAATAAATTGGATGCCGTTGCCGTAAGCAAAGGTCCCGGCTCATACACAGGTTTGCGCATCGGCGTATCTGCAGCAAAGGGAATTGCTTTCGCTTTGGACATTCCGTTGATTAGTTTAAATACCCTGGAGGTTCTGGCTCAGCAAACTTTAAATTGGGATAATGGATATGTAATCCCTTTGATAGATGCACGAAGAATGGAAGTGTATTCGGCGGTATTTAATAAAGACAAGAAAATGGTTCGAAAGATTGAAGCCGAAATTCTAACTGAAAATTCGTTTGAATCTTATTTAAATGAAACTAAATGCTTGTTTATCGGGGATGCTGTTGTGAAAAGCCAAAAAGTTATAACCCATAAAAACGCTGAATTTATAGAAAATAAATATCCCTCTGCAAAAAATATGGGGCAGTTAGTTGAAGCTAAATTTGGAAATTCTGAATTTGAGGACGTAGCGTATTTTGAACCTTTTTATTTAAAAGCGTTTATTCCCGGATAAATAATAGATTTTCAAATATAAAAAACCGCTCTTAAACTGTAATTATAAGAACGGTTTTAAAAGACAAATATAAAATTGATTTTTCTAATCAATTATTTATTATGTAATGAATCAAAGTGTTCAACAGCTTTTGCCAAGTCTTTTTCTTTTCTCAAGTCAAGCTTGTTGTTTTTGATATAATCCGACATTTCTTTTTTGCCGGAAGTAAACACGCGTTGCAATCTGTTTCTGCTGCTTGGAAGTTCCAAAAAGTTATCTTTTTCTACTAAGTAATAAGTAGTTTCTTTTTGAAAAGATGGAGGCGTATCGCGTGAATAAGTAGATTGTGCAGGTTGCCCTTCTTTAAATGTTGCTGTTACTTTTTTATAGAGGCTGTAGTTGTCTCCATCGTGTAGGACATTAAAATAACTTCCTCTTTCAATAGAACCTTTATAAGGAATCAATACATAAAACTGATCGCCCATTTTTACAAAAATGTTCGGGTCTTTGACAAGTGAACCCACTTCAGAAGCATTCGGGTCACTTTTAATTTCAATTTCATCTGCGTGGGCATTGTATCGCATAGGAACTCCAGCCCTTATCGGTTTGTTATCTTGAAAAATAACACCACTTACAAATTCAGGATTCGCATAAGCTTGATCTTTGACCAATTCAAACTCTGCTTCTGAAAGACCAAAAGCTAAATTTTTCTGATTAATGTCGATAGTCCGAGAATATATGTCTGCTCCGAGAGTGCCACTTACTTGCGCCGACATCATAAATCCCGAGAAAAGAAATATTCCGGATAAGATTATTTTTTTCATCTGTTTAAAGTTTATCTGTTAACAATATGTTACAAAAATAGAATTATTTATTTTATCTATATGCGATTTCAATTATTATACCACATTTAATTCTTTTTGTTTTGAACTTTAAGAATTTGATGCGGATGCGGATTGATCCCCACCTCATTTAATCGAATTTTGGCTTCTTCAAGTATGTAAAAATGCAAGTTCCAAAAATCACTGTTTTTTGCCCAATAACGTACGGTCAAATCTACTG
>JAAYLC010000125.1 GCA_012522045.1 Bacteroidota bacterium | reverse complement strand
TACACGGATTTTAACGGATTACACGGAAAACTGCATGGAGCATGGGGCATGGGGAAGCAGGCAGTATGCAGTAAGCAGTAGGCAAGAATTTGCAGTTACTTACTCCCCCTTTGGAGGGGGTTGGGGGGAGGTCTGAAAATTCTGCTGGCTTGTGAAAGGTTTTTCTTTTTCCACAAATGGACTCAAATTTTAAAACTCAAATTTTCACAAATCAAAAGGAATGTGCTGATTCCACGGAAAACCGCATGGAGCTTGGGGCATGGAGCTTGGGGCAAAAGACATTGGTTTTAGCCGACCCAAAGGGGCTCATTTTCCCAGCCAGAAGAAATCCCTAATGCCCCCAGATCAATCATGTGATATTTATTAAACAGGTTTGACAACCTCTCTGAAAAATGATTTTCCGGGCTAATCACATTTAGCAAATATTTCATGCAAGCTAAGTGTATGTATAGTTTGTGGTGCTCAGATGCCTTAGGAACGTTAATAATCCATTTATTTGGAGGTTTGGGCAGCAACTTGGGGCGACCGGGTAAATTCCTGTTCCACAGCCTGGCATGATGTGCACAAATATTCCTTATTTGGGTGATGCTTTGCAGCCAACTGGGTAAGAAGGTGTGGTTAATGGTGCCAAGTTCTTTTGCAATAGAATTTTTTGAGTTAACCCTTGGCTTAAGATTTCCATAAAGCTTTGAAATATTTCCAAAACTTGCAATTTCAATGGTTTTCCAGGCTGGAGGGCGCCGTTTATCCTGGAAATATTTCTTAAAATGTTCTTTTATGAAAACTTCCCTGGTTTGTTGTAATTCACGATCAATGGAGGCTAAGGTCTCCTGGTGTTTCTGCTGGTTTAAAAAAAGGCTGGGGTCTTCAAACCACCAGGGTGATCCTTCCCGGGATAAATGATAAATGAGTCTGGTTCTAAAACCTATTTCAATTCTTTCAATTACGTCAAAAATGAGGAGCCGCAGCTCCCTGTCAAAATTATAAATTGAGATGACCGTTTCAAAATGACTATTGGGTTTAAAAATATGGTTGTTTTTATCCGCCTGCAAGGGCCACCAATAACCTTCCAGGCGGTAATAACTGATGTTTTGTAAATAATGCAAAGCAAGCTCTTCATTATTAATGATTAAACCTCTTTGCTTTAATTTTCCGACTTGGTTTTTGACATCCTCCCAAGGTTTTTGGTACTTCATGTAAAATAGTTTTTTGAGAAATTATGCTCTAAAACCAATGGAAAATGGACAAAAAAAAGACACGCCCTGGGACGCTGTTCTGATGGGTAGCGTGGCGTGTACTGTTAGTGCAAAAGTAAAAATACTTTTTGAATTTTCCAAAAAATAAGCGATCATATTTTCTTTAAGTTGCTGATTTGGAATTTGTTTCTTTTGTGCCCTGCGCCAATAATGTCGCCGCTACGCGGCTTTCACGTTTTCACCTCCTCGCTTCCTCGCCTCCTCGCTTCTTACTTTTTGCTTTCTACTTCTTACTGCCTTTAAAAGGTTCTGTCCATCCGCCATCGGCAGCATTGATGCCTTCGCGTTTGAACACCTTGACGAAGGTCAGCCACAGGATCTTGATATCAAGCCAGAGGCTCTGGTGGTCGACGTACCAGACATCGTGTTCGAATTTTTGTTCCCAGGAGATGGCGTTGCGGCCGTTGACCTGCGCCCAGCCTGTAATGCCGGGCCTTACTTGGTGTCGGCGGTGCTGGAAGTCGTTGTACAGGGGCAGGTAGCTCATCAGCAAGGGGCGGGGGCCCACCAGGCTCATATCGCCCCTGAGCACGTTGATCAGCTCGGGCAGCTCATCGAGGCTGGCCGAGCGCAGGAAGTTGCCGAACCGGGACTGCCGCTGTTCGTTGGGCAGCAGCACGCCCTGCGCATCGCGGGCATTGGTCATCGTGCGGAACTTGATCATGCGGAAGGGTAAACCGTGCCTACCAGGACGCTCCTGGGTGAAGAACACCGGCCAGCCCAGCTTCCAGGCAATCAGCACGGCCAGCACCAGCAGGACGGGCGAAAGGACGATCAGGCCCAGGAGGGCGGCGGTGAAGTCGAGTGGGCGTTTAATGGTTGAAGAGTTTAGGAGTTGAAAAGTTGAGAAGTTGATAATGTTATCAGCTTCGCGTTGTCATTGTTCTCCGAGCTTGTTCAGCTTACCAGGGGATGCGAGGATGCGAGGAAGCGAAAGGGAAACTTAAAAGACTTAAGCGAAAAGCGCCTTAAGTGGAAAACTAATCAACCTGGATTTTACTTGCTGCGGCAGCCAGTCTTTTTGCGATGGAACGTGTAATGTTTCCGGTTATGAGAGAGTGAGCATAATTATCAGGAAGGGGATCGTGAACGTTTTCCAATCCCTGTTCTTCCGAAACCGAAGCCTCTATGTAGTATAAAAAGTACCTTTCTTTGTCTTTTATTGAGACAGCATGGGTGGTTAAACGCTCTAAATCAACTGAAACGCCATTTTCGCCCTTCTTTTTTGTGAAACAAGTTGAAGCCAAAACGCCGTCTTCTTTGATAAAATCGGGGTTTTGGGGAATTCTTCTTAATAAGCGATCGGTGCTATTAATTATTTCCTTTTGAACCTTATCCTTCATTAAAAAACGAAATCAATTCTTCAATGTTTGTTTCAAGGTCTCCTTCAAGTTTACAGTTATTGTTTTCAAAAAGGAGTAATTCAGTTGATCTGTCCGGATTAAAGAAAACCTCTGCGGCCCGGTTCCCGAGTTTTAACTCAACCATCACCTCACCGTTGACACCGGGAGCGGCAAAATAAAACGGAAGGTTTTTTCCTGAGTAGGATTGAATAAATTGAATGGCATCATTAATAGCCACGGGAGATATTTTTTCTGCCCCATAATCATCCCAATTATTAGGTAGTCCCTGGAACAGTCTGATCTTTTCAATTAAAGCCTGAAGGTCATCTGAAAGTATGTCTTCCGGGAAAATCATTGTACTTGAACCCAAACTCAATGCTTGGGTTTTGTAGATGTCGAACCCCGAAGTTGGGTTTCCTAAGAAGGAAGACTTGTTAATTAAAACTTGCATAAAACGCTTTTTTACAAATTTCTTTAAAAACGGCTGATGTATGATTGTGGGCCGCTTCGATTTTTTTCAATAATTCTTCTTTTGTAACCTCAAAGGTTTCATTCACGGAAATTTGAATTACGAATAAATCGTCATTTTGAGGACTAGTCCCATTTGAAAGAATTACCTGGAGATTTCCACCTTCTTCCAGTTCAAAAACCTGGTCAAAGGAAAAGTTTTTAAGCTTCCCCCGGGTGTTATATTGATTATCAAAACTGAAATTTATTTGTTTTTTAATAAAATCAGGCCAATCCGAGAAGCCGTAATCCTGGGTTTTAACCACGTCAATATATCTTAAAGAAAAGCCTGAGAACTTAAGATTTTCTGAATAGGCTTTAAACAAATGCTCAATAGTTTCACTGGCCAATGGGAAAAAGGTTTTTGCCCATTCATAATTTTTTTCAGTGTCATTAACGGTCAAAACACCAGGGCCCAGTTGAATGACCGGCCAGGTCCTTCCTTCGGACCAAAACTGATAATCTGGCTGGTTTCCAATGACCTGCGGAGGAATGTCCAGAGGGAATTTTTTTACTGAGACGGGAAACCTGGCTGAAATAAAGGCCTGAAATTTTCCAAGGGCAAATGCATAACCTGGATCAATGAAGACACCGGGAGTTCCCTTGACTGCAGACCCCCAACGAACTTCCAGTATGACCTCCTGAAGCGGAGCCTTGGGCAATTTATTCATTTTTCTTTTGTAAACCGTTTTTATAAAAAGGTTTGTTCCTCTAGACAAGAAGTAAATTTAAGACGCTTTTTGCTAAAAAAAAACTAATTAACAATTTTTAAATCAAACCTTTTGGTCTTCTCATTATTAATCTATAGGTTTTTCGTTTTAACAGGTACAAGCTGCTGCTTACTTTTTCTCTTCTTCTCTAAAGTCTTTCAAGTCACTTAAGTCGCCCCCTCACAAACAGAACGCGGATGCCACGGATGAACTGCGTTCAACGCGGATAAGTGAATGTGCTAATGTGCTAATTAGATAATGTGCTAATGTGTTGATTACGCGGATTTTAGCGGATTCCGGGGAAAAGGATTCCACGGATTAGGGCGGATTAAACGGATCAGGGGATGGGGCATGGTGCATGGAGGAAGAAGATTCCACGGATTGGGGCGGATTCCGCGGATTAGAGCATGGGGCCTGGGGCTTCGCGTCTTCGCTTTTT
>JAAYLC010000231.1 GCA_012522045.1 Bacteroidota bacterium | reverse complement strand
GTTCGACAGCGAGGGTTCAGAGATACCGCCGGCGGTGAGTAAGACAGCCGAATACCACACAATTAAACTGAAGTAAAAACATACCGGGGCTGCACCCTAAAAAAGAAACTATTGGTTAGTGGATTGGTTGCGGCCCCGGTTTAATTTCCTGAACTACATAAAACTTAATAAAATGGAAGAAACTAAAAAACAAGAAGAAACCACCCAATTGGGTATAGGTGGTGATAGCACACGTTTTTTATCAGAATTATCAGATATCAAACCCTGTCCTTTTTGTGGCAATAAAATGCCTTTTTCATATTACAACCCATCAACTGCCTATCTCGGCTGTGATGATTGTGGGATAAATTTTGGAAGCGCACAGGTGCTGTATAAAAGAGATGAACTACCTGAAGAATTGAAAGGTCTGGAATACGAAGCAAATGCGCTTGAAATAATTGAAGAAGATGGAACAAGAACTAAATATCCCGAACATAATAGAGTTGGCATAAATTGCGTGATAGCGTTTGACCATAAAGGCATTTTGTCTAAATGGAATAAGCGGTCTTAAAATGTGTGCTAACGAAAAAGATTACGTTAATCCTTAAACACACGAAACGATGAAAAAGAATTGCACGAAAGAAATAGAACAGGCACTCTGGAACGGTGATGAACTTTCCGGCCTTGACATCCTGAACCGCTGGAAGGTGTACAGGGCCAGTTCAGTCATCGGCAAGCTACGCAATAGGGGCGTGCCGGTAGAAACACGGATGGTGCAGCACCCGGCCACCGGCAAACGTTACGGGGTGTATTTTATTGACGTTCTGGACAGGGCTTTAAGGGAAGAAAAAACTGAAAAAATTGTTTTGTAATTCAGAAAGAAGTAGTATATTTGAAAAGCACAACACGACAGAAATGAAACAACTTTTTCACATAGCCCCCTCGCAGGAACCTTTTACCTTCCCGGTATCCGTGTTGTGCAACCTGCGGGCGGGGCTTAATTTTTAAACACAATGGAATTAACACGAAAGCAATGCGATGTAATTCTTGAGAGCCTAAAGTATTCTCTTAATAAGATAGAGAATTATAGGTATGATGAGTATTCGCAAAAATTGGCAAGCCTCAAGCCAATAGAAGAAACGATTGAGGTTGTTAGAAACATTAAAAACCACACGAAATGAAAGTACAGATTAAGGATTTACATCCAAACCCTTACAGGGATATGGATAACTACCCTATCAATAGGGAAAAAGTGGAAACGCTTAAAGCGTCGATTAAACAAACCGGATTTTGGGATAACATAGTTGCCCGAAACAAAGACGGGAAAATTCAAATTGCCTACGGCCACCACAGGCTGACAGCACTACGGGAAGCATTACCATGGGAAACAGAGGTTGATATTCCTATAAAGGATTTGCCAGACAGCACAATGATTCAGATTATGGCAAATGAGAATATGCAGGAGTACAGCACCAGCCCGGCAACTATTGACGAAACCGTAAGAGTGGCAAAGAGGTTTTTGGAGGAAAATCCGGAGGAGGCAGCAAAATACGGTGATTTATCAAAAATGAAACATGATGTTTCAGTTGGGGTATCATTTCTTTCTCGCTTCCTAAACTGGCCTGAAAGCCGTGTATCTTATTCCCTTGAACGCTTAAAACTGACTGAAGAAAAAAAGATTGACAAATCAATTTCATCACTTCCAACCGATGGCGCTGCAAGAAGTTTTGTGAAGGCCGCTAAAAAATGGGATTTGCCGGTTGAAAAGCAAGAAGAGGTTATCCGTGAAATTGTAGATAGTAATAATTACGGCTATGATACCATTGAGGAAAAAGTATCAAAAGCCAAATTTCAAACAAAACCCAAAGAAAGAAAGGAGGACTATGAGAAAGAATTAAAAGGTATTCAATTCAATACCTATGTTTCAACCGTGTTTAACAAGTCTTTGGACTTGCAAAAACACCTCGACGACCTGATCGAGCACAAGGAGCAATTTAGCTACCTTTCAATGCAGGATGTTAAAGATGCAAGGATAAGAGGCCAAATGCTGTCATCTTTGAAAAACCTTGCCGGAAGAATTAACAAACTTTTAAAACTTATTCAAGATGAAAACAACCCCGATTAAAAGAAGGATTTTAAACGTACTGGTTCAGTATAAAGACAGGCCGTTTTTAACTGTTTCAGAGATTGCACAGCTTGCTTATGGTGTTGCATATATAAGAGATACCAGGAGGCATTTAGATGCAATTGTACGAAGGAACATTTATTCGGTAATGGCCTTAGCACTGGAAAACGATATGATTGTTTTGCCAGTTAAAAAAAGGAATACCGATACGAATGAGATTGAGAAAAAAACCCTGGGTTATAAATTAGCAGGGAAAGAAGATTCGGAATACATTGATATGCTTTTGCAGGATAAAGAGAAAAGGGCAAATGCCTATATTTTATCCTATAACAGAATGGTAGATGACCTGACAGACAAGAAATTAATAAGTGGAATAAAATCAGATTTTAAACTGATAACCAATTAATTTTTTGTATATTTGAAAGCCGAAATAAACATCACGATGACAATCTTAAACCTTCATAATACAACAGCAGCCCGGCAGTTACTTTCCCTTAGTGGTGTGAGTTTCGGCCCTGCCGGGTTTGCTGTTTCTTTGAAAGGTTCACAATGACAAAGGACACTTTTTATTTCAGCCACGACCATAACAGCCGGACAGACCCAAAGATTAAAAGGCTGCTTGCCAGGCACGGGATGCAGGGCTACGGGATATTCTGGGCCATAGTTGAGGACTTGTATAATAATGCGAACGCATTGCAAACGGATTACGAAACTATTGCGTTCGATTTGCGAGTTGATGC
>JAAYLC010000235.1 GCA_012522045.1 Bacteroidota bacterium | reverse complement strand
CCACACAATAACCATTGCGATACACCTTGCCAGACCAATTAAAATTAATCCCGACATATATTCGGGTTCGTTTCGTAAAAACAGAACGGCTAAACCAAACATCAAAACGGTACCGATAACCCAATTTAATATCAAGGAAATGGCAATTACTTTTTTGTCTTTTAGAGCTTTAGGTAACAAGCTGTAATCGACTTTTGCCAAAGGTGGATACATCATCAATATCAATCCGATAGCCAACGGCACATTGGTTGTGCCAACTGAAAGGGAATTCGTAAAGGTTGAAATGTTTGGAAAAAAATTGCCTAAACCAATGCCAATAAGCATTGCAAGGAAAATCCAAAGCGTTAAATAACGATCGAGAAATTTTAGTTTTATCATGAGATTTTTCCGATTACTTAGCTAACTTTAATATCCTATATGCTCCACGCGCTACGATTACGAAGACAACTCCTCCAATTATTAGGTCTGGATAGCTGGATTTGAGTAAATAGACCATAATTCCCGCTATGATAACCCCCGAATTGATAATCACATCATTTGATGTAAAAATCATCGAAGCCTGCATGTGGGCTTCCTTGCTTGTACTTTTTTGCAAGAGATAGAGACAAATTACATTGGCAATTAAAGCTAGGGATGAAACAATAATCATTGTTTTGAAATCAGGTGTCGCTTCTACTCCAATAAAACGTCTGATAACTTCAACAAAACCGATAACAGCGAGCAGGATTTGAAAATAACCAGCAAATTTGGCAATGTTGTTTTTGAATGCTAGACTTCCACCAACGGCAAATAATGCCAAAGCATAAACAATACTATCCGCAAGCATATCCAAGCTATCAGCTATCAACCCCATAGAACCCGAAAAAAGCCCATACAGCATTTCAATTCCAAAGAACGAGAAATTGATGATTAATACCGTCCAAAGTAATTTTTTTTGCATTTTGTCTTCTTCTTCAATATTGTCTTCGCTTTTTTCGGTAGAAATCAATGTTGTACTTAGATTTAGGTGTTCCAAAGCTTTTAAAATATGCTCCGCATTTCCATAATGATAAACATTCAGCTTTCTGTTTGGTATATCAAATTCCAATAATTTTATATTATCGAAGTTTTGCAATTTCATACGAATGAGTTGCTCCTCACTTGGGCAATCCATTTTCGTAATTCTGAATTCCGTTTTGCTAATCATAAACATTGTTTTTTAACAGCATCCGCCTCCTGGCGTACAAGAAGCATTTTGATTTATAGACAATTCGTTTAAATTCTTCTTTACTTTCTCGGACGGAATTCCACACGCATCTTGTGCTAAACAAGCAGTTGTTTTGTTTTGCAAAATGAAATTTGTTCCGTCAAAAGCCAACGCATATTTTCCAATTGTGTCACTTTGATATTCTACTTCAATTTCTGCATCTTCAATGCCTAATTTTTCTTCGGAAAGTTTAATGATGTTTAAAAGTTTAGCAGGTTTTAAACGATGTTCAAAATCATCGGCATTCCATAGCTGAAAATTTACCGTTTTTT
>JAAYLC010000166.1 GCA_012522045.1 Bacteroidota bacterium | reverse complement strand
TGCTTGAACTATACCTAAGAATTGCTCCACATCTTAATGAACCGCTGTATACGAGGCCCGTACGTATAGTGGTGTGAGAGGCGCTCCGGTGGGCTTAACGGCTCACCGGCCGTCTACTCGATTAGCACCAGTTTTTCTTTCATTCGTCATTGTTTACCTGTCAGTTCTGTTATTATCAATTCAATCTTTTGGTTGTATTCGTCTATCTGATTTTGGTATTTGTCTGTGTCTTCGTCAATGGCTTTATAAATAAGTTCATAGCTTTTAACTCTGAGTTCACAATACTCTTTTAGTTTGCTGTTTCTTGCTCTGATTGGTAATGGCAAGTCAAGTTCTTTAAAACTGTCAATGAGTTTTATGTTCTCATTCCAATAATAAAGTCCACGGTCTTTAATTTCAGAAAGGATTTTTTCGTTTGGTGTTCCTTCGGGTAAGTTATAAACTTCTAAAGCCATTGATTCCATAGAAACAAATCGCTCCATTTCTTTTTCATATTGTCCAATGTCATTTGGCAAAGCTTTGTAAACCGTGAATGAAGAAATCAATAGAGCAATTGTCAAAACACCGATTGTCGAAAACTTGATAGCTTTATTTTCAAACTGCTTTAGGCTCGGAACAAAGGCGTAACCAATAATAAGACCGCTTATAAGTCCGCCAATGTGTGCTGCATTGTCAATTCCGCTATTAGGTTTTAGTCCATTCAGTATGTTGTAACCTACAAAAACTGCGATACTTGTCAATAGTGCTTTTTTTACAGATTTGTCAAGAAGATTAGTTGTAAGCAAAGCAAGAAAAACTCCATACATTCCGAAGATAGCACCTGAAGCACCTGCACTTATAGTCAAGTCGTGCCACCATAAACTTGTCATACTTGCTGCAATACCTGAAATTAAATACGCAGCTAAAAATCGTGTCTTTCCGAGATACGGCTCAAGTAAAAGTCCAATGTATAGCAATGCATACATATTAAGGAGCAAATGCAAAATACCAATATGTAAAAAGCAAGCAGTAAATAATCTCCACCATTGTCCTTCTAATGTCATTGGTCGGAAATTGGCTCCCCAGTTTAGTAAGTCTTGGTTGTCAGGTAGTAGTATATGAACTCCTGAAATCAACATCAGTATAAAAACAATGAGATTAATGTTTATCAGAATTGGAGATACAAAGTATCCTTCGGTTGGTTTAAATACCGAAAAAAAGTCTGTTATTTTCTCTTTTGTTGTTGAAGGTGGCTTGCTTAAAATGTCTTCTTCTTTTGTAGCGTAACCTTGTCGTAATTCTGCAAGTTTCGTTTCAATCTCTTCTTGAGTCATCACGCTTTTAACTTCTTCTAATTTTGCAAGGAGTGCTTCAACATTCTTTTTGTTTTTCCCCCAGTCCATTAGTTGACTTCCAGTGCATTCACTTTTTAGGTTTACAACTCCATTGTCAATTTTAACTGTAACTTCTTCGCTCCAAGAACTCCAAGAAAATTTAGTGTAAGCGATAAACCCAGTCTCACTTACAAAACTTACATTCCAGTCAAGTTTGAATGCGGCTTCTATTGCTAAAACTAAAAAATGTTCTTTGTCTAGATTGTCAAGTTGGAAGTCTTGAACGTGTTTAGGTGAAAATCCAAATGCCATATTTCTGTTTTTTATTAATGGGTTGTAGTCTTCTTTAAATTGGTGCTAACGGTAAGTATATGGCAAGTAGGCGATTGCGGGCTTCAAACTTGTCAACCCGTTACAAACTTGAAGCGTGCTACAACCGTGGAATTTACTACTGTCACGCCTATTTGCTATATACATTGTTACGCCTCGTTTTTCTTTATCATTATTCTATCAATCAACACTTTACCAAAGTAAACAAAAATCTAATACGGAATAGTCATCACATATCCAAAAATCGCTTTTACTGGCCAGCC
>JAAYLC010000069.1 GCA_012522045.1 Bacteroidota bacterium | reverse complement strand
TCCAATTGGATACGCCCTTCATTATAATTATAATCGTCACGACCATTTTGGCATCTATTGGAACGCCATCCGCACCCGGTGCCGGCGTTATTGTACTCGGCTCCGTTTTGGCAACTATCGGTATTCCCATAACGGCCATTGCCCTGATTATTGGCGTGGACAGACTACTGGGAATGTTCCGAACATCAATAAACGTTATGGGTGATTTGGTTACCTGTAATGTCTTTAACCGTTTTTACAAGAAAACCTCGACGGCTAAACGATTGGAGACGGAATGAAGGATTTAATAGGGTTTTAAACAATCTTTGTAATCCCTTTGCTACTGGGCAATTTTATACACCCAAGAAGAGATAACAATAAGACAATGTGTTCTTTAACATTTTCTTAGTTATATTAGCTGACAACAAAACCCAACCCAAATGAAAAAAAGATACACCCTTCTGCCCCTGCTCCCTTTGCTATTGATCCTGCTCTCTTGCAACAAGGACGACGACAAGCCCGCAGACCCCGTGGACCAATTGCCCCCTGCTACACAAACCGGTGCAGGTACTTTTGCAGCACTCGTGGATGGCAAGCCCTTTATTTCCAATAACCCTTGGTTTAACTGTTTTTACCAATTTGTGGACGGGGAGTACTATTTTGGGATACAAGGAATTGATGACAGATATAAATACACATCGAATCCTTGGGGTCTTGATTTTGGAACAATAAAAAAAACTATTTCAGAAGGAGAGACTTTAGAACTACTTGAACCATCTGAAGGGAATGCCTCTGGGGGGGGGGGTTTCGTTGGACGTAAACATTTTTGAATCTTCTTTTACTAATCAAGAGTATACCGGCAAATTAATTATAACCAAATTAGATTTTGAAAACCAAATTGTATCGGGAATCTTTTGGTTTGACCTTGAAAATCCATTTACAGGTGAGCGAGTCGAAATCCGCGAAGGACGGTTTGATACACTGTTTACTCAATAACTAATTTAAAAACCAATATATTATGAAAAAGACACTCATAATTTTAATAATGACACTCCCCGCCTTATGCGGGCTGGGGAGCTGCAAAAAAGACGACGACCACAAAGACCCCATTGACCAACTGCCGCCCGCCACACAAACCGGTGCCGGTACTTTTGCGGCACTCGTGGATGGCAAACCCTTTATTGCCGATAACCCTTGGTTTAATTGTTTTTATCAGTATGTGGATGGGGAGTATTATTTTGGAATACAAGGAAGAAACAATAGTAATAAATATACTTCTCAACCCAGTAGTATCGCTCTTGGAACAATTAAATTAAAAATACAAGAAGGTAAAATATTTGAATTATTTGAAATATCCGAAAACAATGCTTCTGGAGGGGTGGGGTTTACTTTTTCTATTAATGACTCCCAATCTTCATCAACAAACTCGGAATATACAGGTGAATTAAATATTACAAAATTGGATTTTCAAAATTATATTGTTAGTGGTACATTCTGGTTTGATATCCAACATCCTTTAACTGGAAAGCGAATCAAGATAAGAGAGGGTCGCTTTGACACCTTGTTTACACAATAAAAACAACCAACCTGAAAAATCTTTTATTTTTAATCACAATTCACTTCTCTTTTTGGAGTTATGGACAAAGGGAGGGCATAGAAATAGACCGGGAATGGACAAACATCATCAACCCCTATTTTGAACACTTGGAAAAAGACCGCGTGCCTCACGGCGTACTGCTGGATTACGCTATGGAGTTTACCAATGTGCCGGCCTATAACGGCACATTGACCGACAGTACGTCTGTGGATGTTACCTTCAAGGCATAACTCATTTAACAAACAGATAATCTGCACTTTAAATAAATTGTTTACATTTATACCTCCAAAAGCTCTAAAAATGAAAAAAAATATCTTTTTGTTACTACTCCCATTACTACTATGTCTGGCCGGCTGCAAAAAAGACGACGACCAACACACCAACCCTGTTGACCAATTGCCCCCTGCTACACAAACCGGTGCAGGTACTTTTGCGGCATTGGTGGATGGCAAACCCTTTATTGACCATAGCGGTGGTTGGTTTAATTGCTACTATCAATATGTGGATGGAGGTTATTATTTTAATATTAGAGGCGTCTTTCAAAACCAAAACACCCTTGATACTTTCGCCTTAGGAACAGAGTCTAAAACTATTTCAGAAGGAGAAATACTACAGTTACTTGAACGCCAAGAAGGAAATGCCTGGGGGGGGGGGGCATTTTCATTGGATATAAATACATTAGAATTTTCTTTTACTGATAAAGAATATACCGGCGAATTAATTATAACCAAATTAGATTTTATCAATAATATCGTATCCGGTACATTTTGGTTTGATCTTGAAAATCCATTTACAGGTGAGCGAGTCGAAATCAGGGAAGGCCGTTTCGACACACTATTTACTCAATAACTAACTTAAAAACCAATAAATTATGAAAAAATTATTACTATTAGTTGTTATACTGCTATCCTTTTTGGGTTATGCTCAAAGGGAAGGTATAGAAATAGACAGGGAATGGGCGGAGTTGATCAACCCCTATTTTGAATCCTTGGATAAAGACCGCGTGCCTCACGGCGTACTGCTGGATTACGCTATGGAGTTTACCAATGTGCCGGCCTATAACGGCACGTTGACCGACAGCACCTCTGTGGATATTAACGTGTTCAGCAATATCTATAAAACCCTGCTGATGGGGCGGGTAACACCGGACACTACGTTTTTTCCGAGAATGGAAACCGTGGCTTCCCAATGGTTCCACCACCGCATCAACCTGAATTCAGAGGAAGAAGGAGTTCCGGTTTTGGTGCTGTCCGGCCTGTATTACAACTATGCGAGGTTTGACCAAAGCGCTTTGGACAACGGTAAGATAGTAGTGGAAAACAATCAATATCACGATGTTTATGATAACGAAGCGTGGCAAAATCCTTATGAAGTATTGGAAACTGTGGCTTATGCCCTGCCCGTAAAAAACATAAGGGGTGGGCAGTTTGAGGTAGTCTTGCCCGAAGAGTTGTTTTTGAGTAACAATCCCGATGAAATTATAAGTATAGAAATAGATTTTGGCGACGGTCAAGGCTTCCGTGAACTGACATTTGGTGAGCATCTGCCGGTGGTTTATGACGGAAATGGAGTGTATCATTGGAGTATCCGAACGGTAAAAGAAGGTGATGTGGAGCTGTTTTCAACCCTTGCCATTGCTGTTTCCGGTACTTCTGATCCCACGCACAATAACGTGTTTATTCCCGGCCCGAATTTCACTTCACCTTTAGCTAAAGAGGGAGCGTGGTTGCGTATTGACTATGCCCCCGGCCACAACGGGCAGATCAAAAAACCCTTTATCGTGGCCGAAGGCTTTGACCCGGGCAGTATCCTTACTCCTGAAATAACGGGTGGGGATAGGACTTTGAATGATTTTCGTAAAGATATTACCTTAGATGCCGGAACTACTTTATACAACCTATTATATGGCAATAATCGTCAATATGACATCATCTATATCGACTGGCAAAACGGTACGCACAACATCAAGCACAATGCTGAGGTGTTGCGCAATGTCATCACATGGGTAAACGATCAAAAACTACAGGCAGGCAGCACCGAGCAGAATGTATTGCTCGGGCAGAGTATGGGTGGGTTGGTAGGTCGCTATGCGTTGGCTAAAATGGAGCAGGATTATGATGAAGACCACGATGTACGCCTTTTTATTGCTCATGACAGTCCTATGCGCGGAGCCAATACACCCATAAGTACCCAATTTTTTACCCGGCATGTTTATGACCAATATACCTCCGCACCTATATTATATGGAATGGTGGAGTTTGTTATACCTACTTTTTTGAATTTTTTGGAACTGATGTCATGGGGTGCCATAAGCATAAACTTTCCTTCCATAAGCGATGCACTCACTATTCAAGATACACCTGCCGCATTGCAAATGAATTACCACTATGTAGATATTTCAAGTAATCCCACCAAAACGCCACACCAAATATGGCAACAAGAATTTGATCAAATGGGATACCCGCAAAATTCCAGAAATATTGCAATAAGCAATGGTAATGAATGTGCAGCCAATCATGGGTTTAATCCAGGAGATAAAATCATTGATTTACATGAAACCCAAGGGTTTAGTTTTTGGGGAGATTTATTGAATATGCTAGCAACACCAATATTAGGCGTTTTCATTAATGATCCGGAACTTATCATATTGGGACTCGTGCCAGGCTCCAGTTCTTATCAATATGACTTTAATATACACACGAATCCTTTACCTAATAGTTCCTACCGAGAAGTATATTATGGAAGGATACGTTATAAAAAGGAGGTTTTATGGATTGGACCTACTGCTACACATGCTGTTATGGAAAGAGCGAAAGATGCTCCCGTAGGATACTTGCCCTTTGATTATTATTCAGGAGGATATTATGATATTAGATGGGTAGCCAACAGCCTTCCTATAAATTTATCGCACAGAGTTTTCGCTAATCCCCGTTACGGCTTTATTCCTGTAGCAAGTTCTTTGGATATAAGAAAAAATAATAACCAAGAATTGAATCACGACGATTTACTGAAAAATTTTTCTGGAGGTATAGTGTCGCACACAGGATTGAGTTCAGGATTTGATAATTTCATTGTTGATTTTAATCAAGGAAACCCTATAAACAACCAACATATTTCTTTTCAAACTAGAAATGGGAATTGGCTGGCTAATGAATTAGATGGTGGACAAGGTATGGTAGATTGCTCCTTTGTGTGTAGTAATTTAACTATAGACGGACCTTCTATAATTTGTGGAAACTCTGTTGTTTTCTCGGTGCCCCAAGGGGCAAACTCCTACAATTGGCAGGTTCAACATTCATCTTTAATCAATTTGCACTCCGGAACTACCGGAAACAGCATAACACTATCACAAAAAACAAACGAGAGTGGATGGATAACCTTAAGTGTGGCCATTAATGGAGGGGCTTGTGGCAATGTGACCGTAAACAGACAAGTGTATGTTGGTGCTCCAATGATTGAATCCATAGAAGAAGTGAGCGTAGCACAAACCGGACATACTCTTCCATTTTTTCCCATTGATAGTTGTGATGATGTTGGACTAAAACTGAACTTTGCACCTTCTTTTGCAAATGTGCAGGATATGGAGTGGGAAAAAGTAACAAATAACTACCAATGGTCTCAAGGTATGTCTGGAAACAGCAATCAATACGTGGTCATTGCCCCTCAATGCAATGGTCTTATTAAATTCAAGGTACGTATGAAAAATTTCTGTGGATGGTCTGATTGGCAAGAATTGGAATATAATGTAACGCATTGTTCCACCAATTGCCAAACAAATCCTCCAGGCGGTTCCATAGATAGTGACACATTTGTTATATGGCCTATTCCTGCTTCAACTGTTTTAAATGTGAAGATTAAAGGTGAAGATCCGGGGTTACTTAAGGTTGGCGAGACTTTGACTATACAAATTTTTAATAACATTGGGATTATGGTGAAAAATGTAAATGCTATTGCCACTCAAACAGCTATTGATGTGTCCAATTTGCCATCAGGAATCTACACTTTGATAATAACTTACAACGGTATTCCGGAAAGTCATCAAATCGTCATTGGATAGAAGAGTTTCGTTGGCTTAGACTTTTGACAAATTATTTATCAAAAGCGGGCTGATTCAAGAAAATCGCATTTGAACTTATAATATTTTTCTCCGTAGCAAGTTCAGCAGCGGTGATGCCGTTGACTTTAAAAACCGCAGAGGAAAAAATGAACATAAATCCAACGGTCAGTCGGTTTATCATTCCTGTGGGTGTTTCGCTGAATATGGATGGAACCGCAGTTTTTCAGGCAATCGCCACCTTGTTTTTGGCTCAGGTCTATGGAATCCAGTTGGATACGCCGTCCATTATCATAATAATCGTCACGACCATTTTGGCATCTATTGGAACGCCGTCCGCACCGGGCGCGGGTGTTATTGTATTAGGCTCGGTATTGGCGACTATCGGCATTCCCATAACGGCCATTGCCCTGATTATTGGTGTGGACAGACTACTGGGAATGTTCCGAACATCAATAAACGTTATGGGTGATTTGGTTACATGTAATGTCTTTAACCGTTTTTACAAGAAAACCTCGACGGCTAAACGATTGGAGACGGATTATAAAGATATGGCTGGTTTGGAAAATTAAAAGCTACATAATCGGCAGAAAAACGTATTTGTATTATTTGGAAGAAGAATAAACGAATTTTCTTTTGGTATTGATTCTATATATTATAAAAAATATGTATCTTGCCTAAGGTCAATTTATTAACGTCATCTAAGTCTTTATTTTTTATATCTTAAATCATGAAGAATTTTCATTTAATAATTTTATTATTCATATTATCGTTTACGGCTTCTTCCCAAGAATTATCTGACCCAGTATCAACTTCCAAAATAACCGCAGGCGTTAGTTTTGGAGCTATTTTCATTGACACTCCTGGATTTAATACGAATGTTTTTGCGGGCTATCACGTTTCTGATTATTTTATTTTGGGTGTTGATGGCATGTATGGGCAACCCGAAATAAACGATATTACCGTAAACACAACAGCTATACAATTATACGCCGAAGGCAGGTCTCCATCTATTCCCGTGTTTGAAAAAGCCGGTATTTCTTTTTCAGCATTACTTGGATTAGGTCACATTCAGCACACTTTTGAAAACCACAATAGGGATGCGTTTAGTGTGTATCTGGGTGCAAACATCAATTTAAAAATAAGTCAAAAAATAACACTCGGATTAAAAACAGGAACTTATTTGTCAGAAATGGAAAACGTAACAATCAACAACCTGTTTTTTGCATATAGGTTTTAAACAATGCGTGAAACAGATAGTTGAATTAGCTGTTTTGCGTTTTTAAATAGTGGAATCAGAGACATTATTCATAAAATAGAAAATCATTTATAATGTTTCTCAAGGATAAAAATTCTTATCTCTTTTTAAATTTTGTAACTAATCAGTTATTGTTTTTGCACCTCTAATTTAGCAATTAGGTTCAGTGCATCCAAGACATTTAATCCGTTTTTTATAGTAGTGTCTATTACCGAACGTATCTGCGCAAAGTTTTGTGCGGTCTTGTCGATCTTGAACTGTCCCGATATCCTTTGTTTTATTATATTTTTAATGAGTACACGACAAAAATGTTTTTCATTACTTATCGGAAAATTGGTTTCGCCCCAAAACCCTAAAGGGAACCCAATTTTACTCGATTTCTCCCTTTAGGGACGGGGTAAAAAATTGAGGAAAATCCATCTTTTTAATTTTTTGTCGTGTACTAACATATTTTATATCTAAATAACTGAAACACTAAATTAATTTGATATACCAATAATCTACATCTTTAAATTAAGAAAGTTTATTGTTTTACAAACTTCTTTACCGCAACATTTTTACTTTTTGTATTTATTTTTAAAAAATATATTCCATCAGAAAGGTTTGAGACATCCAATTGATGATTTCTTCTTTTATCCAAAACCCCCTTTTTTAGGATTTTTCCAGTACTATCAAATATTTCGAAATTAACATTATCATTAACTAACATGAAGCTCAATACAATTTGTTCATGTGTTGGGTTAGGATGAATTGTGAATTCTGAATTATCAAAGTTCATTGTGGAAAGCATTTGATTTCCATAAATGGCTTGATTCCCATTTCCAGCAGTAATTACCATACTTAGATTTCCATTGCCGTCATCAGTTATATCGTAAAAAAACAAATCATTAATATCGATATATCCAGCTTCAAAGAAATCATTAAAATATGTTGATTCAAAAACCGTATTTTGAAAATTGTCACAATCACTTAAGGTAACTGACATCCCATCTGTAAAGTAAAAACTCGGATTGAAATTGTTAAAGGCTATCGTCCCGCTTCCCATGTTACAGACTCCTGTCTCCAGCAGCAAATTCGTATCATCAATCGACAATCCCACATAAGGCACCTCCGAATTTGAAGGGGGAAAATGATCCTGGCCGCCAATAACCACATTTTGCAGATACCAAGTTGTATTGAACATGCGTGGGTCTTGGGCAAAAGATATTAAGCTAAGGTTGAATATTAATATGTATAAAATTGTTTTCATATTTTTAGATTTAATAGAATTATTGTTTTGCTAAATTTTTTGAGGCTACAATTTCACCATTACAGACTAGTATAACTGAATAGAGACCATAAGGATAAGCTGAAATGTCCAAAACTAACTCGGTACTTTCTACATCTAAGATATAATTATTGGAATTTCCGGTAACAGAATTTACTATCATTAGATAGGCAGATGATGCATCAGTCGCATCATAATTTACTACAACAGAATTTGATGCAGGATTAGGAATAATTGATTTAAGTATGTATGGATTTACCCTGACTTCAACATCATCATAGTCCTTAAAGCCATCCATTTCAGAAATAACTTCTAGTTTGTATTTTGTTGTTATTTCCGGAGAAACTGTAAGATTAGTACCTGAATAAATAAGATTTCCTTCAGATCCATACCAGTTATAAACCGCATTTCTGTTAATTATACTAGCGGACAACGTAATGGTCTCTTCTTTATTTATTTTTTTATCATTGCCTGCATGAGCATCAAAAAGAGGTATTGGTAGTTTATTAATCTCATAGGTCTCTCCACCCATTACCTCATCCGTTACACCGTCACGTTGAATAGCGTATAACACAAAATTTTCTTTATCGGTTACTTCGGATGTCAAAAAATTAAATTTCACATATACAGTTCCTATTTCGTTAGGACCCAATATAATATTGTTAAGTCTCATATCATTACCTGTAACAATCACCTTATTTTCTTCATCACTTAACTCAAAATGTTGTCCTAAATAACCACTTTCAGACCAGGCAGTATAGATAACAGCATCCATTTCTATACTTACCTCTGCTTCATCATAAATATGATTACCGATTTCTTCTTCGGGTACTTGAAATTGTAAATTAAATGACCTTGTTTCGGAAAATGGGTTGCTAATCGCAATAACACCTCCTATTAAAGAAGGTGTGTTCGGATAAATATCTACAACAGTCGTATTTTTCCATGCAATATTATTATTGTTCTGCACATTCGGAGTAATGGCTTGTCCTTCTGGATAAGTCATTGGGTCATCTACAGATTCTATCTTACTGAGAAGGCAAAAATGCCATGGGTTATCATTGATTCCTACATACTCTTCGGGATTTGGCACATCCCATTCAAATTCAATTATGGCTTCTTGTCCGGGCTCAAGGATAGGGATATTGAGTGATCCTACTTCATCGCCCATGGAGACTCCATTCATAAAAACACTTCCTGTCCAAAAATCATCCCAATAAAGTGCTGTATTGGCCTTTGCCCAATATAGTTTTAAAACATCGTTTCCAGAAGATGTTACACAGCTTCTATTGGTCACCCTAACATAAACATAGTTAGGATTATTGGGATCGTATTCTGGGTTTTGATGCTTCTGCACGTAATGTCCATCATTTTGATTTCTTACCCATATATCATTACTCATCCAAAAATATTCTGTATTTGTATCTGGTTCGGCACCATCATCGGCTTCAGAATTCCGTACAATTAAATCAAGTTCTGGGTTTGGATTTAAGAGACATTCTGCTTCAAGAACTGCTCTATAAGCATTAACTCTTCCTGTACCTAAAAGTCCTATATAGGGTGTATTCTCAGGAATTTGATAAATATCATCAGCTGTATTCTTTAATATATTTTTTACTTGATCTGGTGTTAGGCTTGGGTTGACAGCAAGCATCAAAGCAACAACCCCTGCGACAGTTGGCGATGCATAAGAAGTCCCGTTAGCATAATTCAAATAATCATTTGGAATTCCTTCAAGAACTGTAGTTGTGGTCATGTGGTATCCAGGAGCTGAGATATCAACTTTATCATTGTGAGTATGACTAGAGTTTGGATCTCCAATATACTTCTCATGTACATCTTTCCAATCACGTTCACCTACGATTGGATCATTCGTGCCGACCGGGTAAACATGACCTACGGAAGTTACTGAAATAGTATGATCATAAGACGCTGGGTATAAATAATCGTGTCCATTTCCACAGGAAGTTCCATTTGGCCCGTTTCCTGCCCCACAAACAACTACTACACCATTTTCCCATATTTCCTGATAAACCGCAGCATGGATAGGACTATAATTACATCCAGATAACCAACTAATATTGATAACTCTTACACCAGGAACTTGTAATAACAAAAGTACTTCATTAGTACTTGTACCATTTGCAAATGTTATGAGTTTCGTTTTAAATCCTATACTTGATATTCCTTTATCGTTATCTGTCTGCGCTGCAACAATTCCCGCTACACGAGTTCCATGATCGCAATACCCCAAGTTTCCAGAACATGGATTAATGTCATTATTTTGGATTATTTGATTAGTCAAATCTTCATGTGTCGTGTCAAAAAAAGTATCTACAATCCCAACAATTATGTTCGGATCTCCTTGAGTAATATTCCACGCTTGTCGAACCTTAATCAAATCCAACTGGGTTGAAGGGTCAGCATCTGGTATTCCGTCAAAGTCATTTGGAGTATAAAGTAGGCGATTATCATTTTCTACCAATTCCACATACTCAATTTCATTTCTTTCAAACATACTTTGCAAATAGGTTTCGTCGCTTAACTTAATTTTATATACTCTCTGTAAATAAGGAGATGATGCAGTTGGAAAAGCTTTCTGGAAATAATATAAAGGAAGACTATTGAAAAATGTTTCCAAATTATTATCTACTAAATCTAAGGTTAAGAATCCATTAGAATTAGTTGTTTTTTGAAGAGGTTCTAAAGTATAATTTGTTTTAGCTATCACACACATAATATTCCTGTTCATTTTGAGCTGCCAAAAAAATTGAGTAATTAATTGTTATAATTAAGTATCAAAGACCTCAATAATCTGTGATTTAATGTGGTGTGATGTGGTGTGATGTGGTGTGATGTGGTGTGATGTGGTGTGATGTGATGTGGTGTGATGTGGTGTGATGTGGTGTGATGTGGTGTGATGTGGTGTGATGTGGTGTGATGTGATGTGGTGTGATGTGGTGTGATGGTTTCATAATTTTATTAAATTGGCTAAGTAGTTTTCTTTCAACAAAATTAATAAAATAAGAATAAAAAAGAAAATAATAAGATATTTTTATAACAACCCGATAAAATTCTATTAGTAAATTTGCGATATTATGTGTCGAAACTTAAATAAATAAAAATGTTTTTTTATAATACATTTAGTTTTTTGGTTGACATTTGAGCAATACTTAAGGAGTTCCCGTTTGGTTATTTTAACATAATCATCTATTTATAGGGTGATTTAAAAACAACAGTATTTAAATTGTAATACTGTCTTCGCTGAATATGGACGGAACCGCAGTTTTTCAGGCAATCGCTACCTTGTTTTTGGCTCAGGTCTATGGAATCCAATTGGATACGCCCTTCATTATAATTATAATCGTCACGACCATTTTGGCATCTATTGGAACGCCATCCGCACCCGGTGCCGGCGTTATTGTACTCG
>JAAYLC010000228.1 GCA_012522045.1 Bacteroidota bacterium | reverse complement strand
GTTTCCAGATGCTGATCTGATTGGGATGAATCTCAAAACGCTTGGCCAGTTCGCTGAGCGTTTCTCTCTCCTTTAAAGCTTCAATGGCCACTTTGGCCTTGAAGGTATCGGTAAATTTTCTTCTGCTATTTTTCATAATTATACGAGTTTAAATTAATCATTATTTTCAACTTAACCCGTGGTCCGAATTTTGGGGAGTATTATAGAATGGATGTGGTGGAAAAAATTGCCGAAGTTGAAACCGATTCAGAAGATTGGCCAATTTCTAATATTTACATCAAAGCAACTGTGCTTGAATAATGAATATTTTTGATTGTCTTCAATTTCTTCTTTTGAATAGACATTGGGCAGGGAAAAATTAAAATAAATAGCCAGCAGACGTACGACAATGATAACACTTCCCGACACGATGAGAATAATCCCGTTTGAAAAATCAAATTGCGTCATCACGAAATAGGTAATTCCTCCGAGAATACACGCTGTGGCATAAATTTCTTTGTGAAAAATAATTGGGATTTTATTGCTTAACGTATCCCGAATGACTCCTCCGAAACAAGCGGTCATTGTTCCTAACGTAATACAAATTATCGGAGAATATCCGGCGTCCAGTCCTTTTTCCAAACCGACCAACGTAAACACTACCATTCCCAAGGTGTCTGAAAGAAGCAACGAGCGCCGAAAGTAATTAAGCTTGTTCCGAAAAATGACAGTTACAATCGTCGTTCCCATGATTAAGTGAATATAAATTAAATCTTCCATCCACGTAATGGGCGCTTTGATTAAAATGTCGCGTAAAGTTCCGCCACCAACTGCCGCCACAAAGGCAATGATAAATATTCCAAACGGATCCAGGCGTTTGTTCATCGCTGTAAGCACACCCGAAACAGCAAAGGCAACAGTACCGACAATATCTAGTGCAGCTATTATATTCACATCGAGTTTGTAAGAGAATAATAATCTTTTAAAACAGTTTCCAAATAATCCGAATCATACATTTCGGAATGGGTATTCAGAATGCTTTCCACTTTATTACGCAACATTTTCAGAGTTGCATAATCCAAGGATTTTGTAGCAATGGAAAACGTTTCTTTTATCAGCCGAATGTCTTTATCTGTCAAACTTAATACTTGTGGAAAAACCGGAGTATAATCTTGAGGAACTTCTTCCAATAAAGTGTGGTCTAATCCTACGTAGTTCTTTTTATTGATTACTACCGTGCCTGCTGCATGGTCTCCTATTCGTTGACTTTTTTCAGAAAAAACAATAAATAAAAAGCCGAGGGAACCCAAAAATGCCCAAATATCAACCAGACGCATCGCCCACAAAACCATATAATCGCCCCACGAAACCGGAGTTCCGTCCAATTTGACAACTTGAATTTTCATAATCATTTTCCCAACCGTCTGCCCTTGGAAAATAATGTTCATGTAAAGCGAATAAAACATCACCGGAAGCAAAAGCAATTGATTAATTCCGATGACTGTCCAGTCGTCCCACATCCTGATTTGAAGAGCATCCATCAACAAATCGACCAAATAAAAGTAAGCGAAAAAAATGACTAAATCTATCAGAAAAGCAAGTACGCGGACTCCTATGTTCGCAATTTTATAGTGCAAATTTACATTTTGAGAGGTATTAATTATCAAATTTGCCATTGGGTCATGAAGTATTTATATTTTTGAAAAAAAGTTTGAATT
>JAAYLC010000246.1 GCA_012522045.1 Bacteroidota bacterium | reverse complement strand
TTTTGCTCACACAAAAACTGGTAAAGCTTAACAATTTTCACCGCAAAAGCAAAACTTTTATTTTTAACTACGTTTTCTCTCATCCAATTAACCCCATTAACCATTTATCATTAATAATTAACCATTAGTGCAAGGTCTCCGCAGATAAATTCAACTTCTCTACCGTAAAATAAAGGCTGCCCTAAAACCAAATCTTTTCCAAAGGCATCGTAAATCGCATTTAACGCTTCGCCTGCATCTGTCACTTTTTGATTCATCCGTTCTATCATCTCCGCCGATGGAGCACCCGATTGTTCACAGAGCAAACCGAGATCGTTTACAGTTCCCAATGCACTCGCCACACGCTCGCTGCCGATGTAATAGTGTTTGGTGTATTTGCTCAGGGGCATTTATTATTTTACAATTTTATTATCAAAAATTCTATTATAATAAGCTGTATCCTTTTCTTTGCAATTTGAATAAATCAAGTTACCATCCTTTCTCCAATAAAGTTTTGTTTTCTTATCAATCCCTCTCGAAGAATTTCCATATTTAGAATACTCTACATATCTTTCTCTGTCATTTATATGTGGAACATAATTTCCTCCACAATAAAATTCGATAACTACCAAATCTTCTGTCATTAATAAAGTAGTTTTACCTTCAGTAAATTCATGTTCTTGAATTTCATTAATAATCGGCAACATAATCTCAACACTAGAATTACCACATGTTAATATTGTTTTTCTTTCTGTTTGAGCAGAACATGTGTAAATCAAAAAAAATGTATATATATAAACTAAGCTTTTCATTCAATTTTTATTTTCGCTGCTTTAATCTTTGAAAAATAACCAACTCCACATCTGGAATATTACCGAAAAGCATTATAATGATTAAGAAAACACAAAATGTCATACTACTTAGATTTTATTCGTAAAACGACAAATTTATTTCCAACACTGTCTAATCTCAATATTTCCAAAAATTCAGAATTAGAGTTCTTTTTGATGATGTCTCCTTTTTTAATATTATGATAATCATAAAACACGTAGCTTCTTAACTTTAATTTTTCTTTTTCTTTGTTATATAAAGTAGCTCTCAAAGCTGGAGAAATAGAAATACTATCTACCTTAAAGAATATAGAAGAACCAAAGTCACCCTTTCTATTAACATTGTGAATTATAAAGGCTCCGATGAAAAATAAGATTATTATTATGCCTACAAAGATTTTGTTTTTCATTTGAATTGATTTTTAAAAACAGGAAAAGTGTAATTAGCTCCACCCGATGCACCTCCACCAATAGATGGACCAAGACCAACTCCACCAGATACCCAAGTCGGTCTGTAATTACCATTTAATGGATCTGTAATTCCTACACCACCTCTTATTTGTCCTCCGATTCCATATCCAATTCCAGCACTTCCTTGAAAACTCCAACCTAATAAATTTCTACTTGCCTCACCTTTTTGCAAATTTCTTATATCATTCGTAGTATAATATCCAATTCCTATCCCCATAAGAGCGTCCGCCATAACTTTGCCACCAACTTGTCCTCCTGCAGAGAAAGTAACATAAGGAATTGCATTCGCATCATGTCCTCTTGTTATCCAATTAAAAGATAAATCTGTATTTGAACCGACAAATGCTGTAACAGAAGAAGATAATGAAAGAGATATTTTATCAGGGATTAATGATCTTGCTTGAGGAGTATTCCAAGCATCTGAAGCCATTTCGTTAAAATGATTATATTTTTTATTGGATAATAGAGCACTCTTAATTACTCCATCTTCTCCACGCCCCAATACATCAAAATCATCTAAACTTGAATCTTTATAATATGTGTGTCCGGCTCTTTTATTATCTATCGACCATGAACCGTCATTTTGTTCTTTAATTTTATGATTTCTAAAAAATCCTGTTTTTATATTATTTTCTTTTGCCCATTCCTTGGCTTCTGCTTTTGTTTCAAATAAACCATTCGGATCAATGAAAGTAACAGGATTATGAAAGCCAAATCTGTAAGGAGTCCAACTAGGAGCATTAGTTGCCAACGGATCCACACTCAACCAAATACTCCACTTCGGATCATAATACCTTGCCCCATAATAATAATTCCCAGTCTCAGCATCCAGTTCCTTAGCATTAAACTTAAACGGGCTGTTGTAGGAATTTAAATGTTCCTCAACCAGAAGTTCTCCAAACGGCAAATATTCCATATGCTGGGTAATCTCTCCTGCCAGATTTGTAATGTAACTGGAACTTCCAAGGTGGTCGGGGTGGTACCAGAAGGGGGCGTATTTGGTGTTAAACCTTTTCATAATGGTTAATGTTCAATGGTTAATGGTTAATGTTTGATTTTGCTTTTCTTAAAATTGCCGTTGTCAAATTGATGATTTCAATGGCATCCTCATTCAGGCTGTCAAAATGTTCTTCGGTTAGATATTCCGTTTCTCTCAACAGTTCGAGCCAATATATTGTTTCGTTGATTTCCTTCTGGGCAAGACCCATTTTGTGTATAAAATCTTTTTTTGTTTCAGCGTGTTCCGCTTCTCTAATCATTGCGCCAACACTGGTTCCGCTCCTGAGTAGTTGCTTTGAAAGCACAAACTCTT
>JAAYLC010000046.1 GCA_012522045.1 Bacteroidota bacterium | reverse complement strand
TTAGTAATCGCCAGCATCCTTTCCTATTGGATTACCATTGTAGAGCCCATGGGAACTACTGATAATAATTTCTTCTTATTTTTTGCAGGATTTATAGCGATTATCGCCATGATTCTTCCCGGGATTTCCGGAGCTTTCATTCTGCTTTTAATTGGCGCTTATGCCGGGGTCATGGGAATTATCACCCAATTAAGTGACGGGTTGGTTCTGATGGATATTGACATCTTAGGCGGTGCTTTATTGAAACTTATCATTTTTGGAGCAGGTGCAATTGTAGGTATCAAGGCTTTTTCCAATGTATTAAATTGGATGTTCAAACATCATAAAAACCTGACCCTCGCAGTTTTAACCGGATTTATGATTGGTGCTTTAAATAAAATATGGCCTTGGAAAGAAGTCCTTGAATATCGCATCGATTCTGCCGGTGTAAAAGTTCCATTTATCGAGAAAAGTATTTTACCCTACCATTATGACGGAGATCCGCAACTGTTTTTGGCCATAATCTTTGGAGTTTTAGGATTTCTGATTATTTTTCTAATTGAGTTTTTGGCAAATCTAAAAACCAATAAATCATAACAGCATTTTAAAGTATGTCAAAAAAAAGAACACTCTCAGACAATATATGGTTGTTTTTTAAGGGACTCGGAATGGGTGCAGCCAATAAAGTTCCAGGAGTGTCAGGTGGTGTAGTGGCATTTGTGGGAGGATTTTATGAAGAATTTATTTATTCGCTTCAAAAAATAAATAAAAAAGCTTTCAAACTCTTGTTCTCCGGGCGGTTTAAAAGTTTCTTCGACTATATCAATGGCAGTTTTTTGAGCATTCTCCTCGCCGGAATGGTAGTGAGTTATTTTTCGGTATCCAAAATATTGGATTATTTAATATCGCATTACGAATTGTATGTTTGGAGTGCCTTTTTCGGAATGATTGTAGGCTCCATTTACTATCTGGTTAAGGATTTCGGAAGTTGGAAAAAGAAATATATTTTATACGTATTATTGGGTACTGCGGTCGGACTCGGAATTAGTTTTTTGGAACCTGCTGCAGAAAACGGCAACCTCTTGTTTGTCTTTTTTTGCGGGATGATTAGTATTTCCGGAATGACCCTTCCCGGTCTTTCGGGCTCATTTATTTTGATGCTCATTGGAAATTACGTGTTACTGCTTGTCGATTCCGTCAATGCTTTATACGATACCTTTGCCGAAATATTCCAAGGAGATTTTTCCTGGACGGCCAATGTGGAACGGCTACGGTTATTGCGAATCTTAGCTGTTTTCACCTTAGGCTCCCTTTTCGGATTGGTTACTTTATCGCATTTATTGGCATACGTCCTTAAACATTTAAAAAAAGTAACCTTCGCCATCATCATCGGGTTTATTGCCGGTTCGTTGGGCGTGGTCTGGCCTTGGAAAAAAACCATTTACGGCATTGCTTCTCACGATGAAAGTCCAAGAGGCGCAGCCGACGATATCATCATCGGGTATCAACGTTATTTTCCATCGGAATTTAATATGGAAACTTTTTGGGCGCTTGTTTTTATTTTGGTCGGAATTCTCATCGTTTTAGGACTGGATTGGTATCACT
>JAAYLC010000219.1 GCA_012522045.1 Bacteroidota bacterium | reverse complement strand
TCATACCAATGACGAATAAAAACAACATAAACAAATGATCATTGCCTTAATACAAGAGTTTATCAATGATCGAAAAAAGCACCGTTTCATTTTTCATTAGCACTCCATCGTATACAATCAGATCATTTTCACCAATACATAGATGATTGATTTCCCCATTTTTGTTTTCAATAAGTACCATAATCCTAAAATCAAGATAAGCTTCTTCAGTAGAAATTTTTAGATTGTTTATAATTGATGCTAATTCACATATAATGTCTCTGTCGTTAATGGTAATATTTTTTAATACCGGTTCATATTTGAAAATATAATTGCAATCAGATATAGGCATTACTGGATCAATCTCTTTTGGTAAAAAATGTATCGTAATATTGTTAATATCATTACAGTCAACCTTTTTGTCATCAAAAGTGCAACTAGCGGAGAAAATCAATAATAACAGTAGAATTGCTTTAACCGGGTGATTATTTGGGTTCCACATTGTACCAGTTTTTATTATTATTTTGTTGATTATATCTCCTTGTTTTATTTTCATCTTTTTGGTTCGAAGTTTCACTTATTGTAATTACAGGTCTACCTTCATGACTGGTTCTTGTAACTTGATTTGGATGTTGAACTTCGCCATTAGCTTTGGCTGTTTTTTGCTCAGACCCAGTAATTACTCTCTCCTCTTCCTTATTTCTGTATTGCGTATCGGTATCAGCACGTCGGGTTCCATATTCTGGGTCGGTAAGGAAAGCGACATTATGATCAATTTCATGATCTAAAACAGTGGCTGGGGACATTATGGTGCCATTTGAAGTTTCTGTGCCCATTTCAGGATTCCAGTAAGTTACACCATAATAATGAAATGATGCCCCATCTGTTTCATACACAGGCACCGTAATATTTGGATTTGTTGCTGCATTGAATAAAGGATCTCCACCTCCGTTCATAACATTATAATTCCAGGCATTTGCTACTTTTCTCACATAAGAATTATTATGAGAAACACTTCCGCCAGTATAACGGTAACTTCCCATCCCACCATCATTCTTTTTGTAATAAATCATTATATCCCTCCCATCCGGATCAATAAAAATGATCGGATTATTCGCCACATAAGCATAAGAGCTAAAAGGATAATACTTCTCCGCCAGCGGATCCACGCTATGCCACCTCCCAATCTGCGGGTCATAAAACCTTGCCCCGTAGTCATACCAATTAAGCTCGAAGTCATCATTAAACTCCTTGCCGTTATACAGGTAGCGGTTGTCTTTCAGGGCGCCAATGGTGTTGCTGGTGCTCAGCGAGGGGTTCAGCATCCCGAAGGGGTAGTAGTGGTTCTGCTGCAGGGTGGCCAGCGTGCCGGTGTCTTCTTCCATAACAACAACCCTTGTGTTTCCCAAATGATCGCGCAGGTGAAACTCGTTCTGCCAGCCGTCAACGACATAAACAAACCGCCCGTGGGGCGTGCTGACCCAGCCCGGGGCATTGTTTACAAACACAAACGACCCGGCGTAGTCGCGGCGGGTAGAGGTGCCGCCCTTGCCTGTCTGCAAGGCCTGGCTTAGCTTTATCCCCGTGGCCGTATAGCTATATGCAATCATATCACTGCTGTTGTCCTTCAACACCCTGGAGGGTAAATTTAAGAAATTATTCAAAAAAACTACCTTTTACATTTATGATTATAGGTTCTCTATTGTCTATTCAATTCTTGTCCATAAAAAATAAAGGAATATTCAGGTTGCATCTGCCGACTTACCCAAAGGATTAAATAAACCAGATTCATTTCAATTACAAATAATTGAACACACGTATTTACCAAATAATCAGCCAGTAAATTACTGCACTATTTTCTTCACTTATTGCAACTCCTTTTGAATAACCGTGTTTCCATTTTTCTGGCATAAACCATGCATCTGAAAGATACTCCTCAAAATATTTCCCCTTTTTAGCCTCAATAACATAAATACTAAAATCTTCTGATAATTTACATTCAGTGCTGTCAGAGGTAAAAATATTATGCCAAAAATTTGGAATTGGGTTTTGATTAGAATAACAATCTTTTTCTAATAACTGTAGTTCGTTTTGAGTAGGATAAATCTTATAATGACGGTCACTGTTAACAAATCTGTTTACAACCAATAAACATGTGTCAGAAGCCTTATACTCAGCAATAGCACTTTTCTCATATTCCTTTATCAAGTAATTCAGATAATCTTTTTCTTCTCTACATAAAAGTACTAACTCTAAATTACCAAGTTCTGATGAATAACTATCTGTAAAGCTACAATCTATACTTTCTATTTTCTTTGGAAAGTGATCTGTCATGGGTTTTCCAAAAAACGAAATCGCATAATTATACTTTTTATTCATTTCGTCAAGAATAAGATCATCAATACTCTTGTCCTTGTTTCCTATGCCACAAGCAAAGAATAAAATAGCAGAAAAACAAATAAGAAGGTTTTTCATCTTAATACAGTTATTGGAATGTATGTAATATTTGAAAAATGAACTGAATTACTTTGTTAATATTCTCAGAAGGATCTTTTTTATCATAATTATAATTTTTTCTTACAACCACTGATTCTATCATAAATGCGCCATTGTTTTGAGTGGGTTGAGATGAATACAAATAAGTACTCTGTATACTCTTAAGCTCCCGGTTTTTCTCAATATATTTTGTTTTTTCCTCAAGAATCTGAGTAGATGAATGTATAACTTCTTTCGAGGTTACTCTATTCCCGCCATCGGCATCAGTGAAAAAAGTAGTCATTATCTGCTCTTCCAAAGTTTGCTCTTTTATCACCTTTTTAAATCCATTCTCGCCCATCCTTAATTCAACTTCCTCAGATGACATTTGAACTTCGTTTACCTTTGTTTGTGTTGTTAGAACATTACCATTTTCATCTAACTCATCTGGTTCATTGCGAATAATAAAAACTCTATCAGGCTCATCGTTTTCGACGTAACTAACTAGTTTGTAATTTTCATCAAAGTAAAAATTATCTTCAAGCATTCCATCCGGATCGATATACCTTAAAGGATTATTGTACGCGTACCTGTATGGACTCCACCTCCGGTTAACTTCGCATAGCGGGTCCACACTATGCCACCTCCCAATCTGCGGGTCATAAAACCGTGCCCCGTAATCGTACCAATTCAAATCAAAATCATCATTAAACTCTTTCCCGTTATAAAGGTAGCGGTTGTCTTTCAGGGCGCCAATGGTGTTGCTGGTGCGCAGCGAGGGGGGCAGCATCCCGAAGGGGTAGTAGTGGTTCAGCTGCAGGGTGGCCAGCGTGCCGGTGTCTTCTTCCATCACCACCACACGGGTATTGCCCAGGTGATCGCGCAAATGAAACTCGTTCT
>JAAYLC010000218.1 GCA_012522045.1 Bacteroidota bacterium | reverse complement strand
TATAATTTTAACTTCTTGCATAACTCCAAAGATAAAAAAGACTGCAAATAAATGATTGCATTTTAAAACTCATTTCCTTCCCGGCACTCAGCCCTTAACTGTTTGAATAAAAACTATTTTAATTTGTGTTCTTAACTTTGTTTCATAGCGTGTTCTTTTTCCTTTTTATTAAAGTATCGGAAGACCAACAGCAACACGACAATAAAGTAAAGTACATACCTGATAAAATGTGCGATAACCACTCCTTCTACGCCGTAAATATCGGTTAAATAATAAGCAAAACCGTAAAACAATCCCAAGGATAACATTTCGGTAAAAATAAAATTTCGCACCAAGCGTTTCGCTAAAAACTGATAGCCCAAAATTAAAGATGCCAATCGTACAAAATCTCCCAACAATTGCCACTTAAACAATGCTGCCATTCCAGTAAAATCAGGGTAAATAATCTGAATGACATAATCTCTCAGAAAATAAATCAACACCATCCCGATTCCAAAAAGCGGCAAAAGCGTTTTGTAAATATTAAAAAGTTCCTTTTTAAATTCGAGTCGGGTAAAAATGCTGGCAAACTTTGGCAATACGTACAGTGAAAATATGGCATTGGAAAAAACCATATAGTTTTTTGAAATATTCGTCATCGCTGTCCAGATTCCAGCATCGTCGATATGAATTTTGTTTTGAATCATCACGCGAATATCGATTTCCACATAATTCAACAATACCGTAGAAAAAAATGACATTAACGAAAAAGCCAACAATTCCCGAGCCATCGGGATTTTAAAGGAAAGTTTTGAGAACTGAATATATTCCCGAAGAATTTTACCAAAAATAAAAATCAGCACCGTTAATTGAAAAACCGGCGTAATGGCGATGGCTATCATTGCTCCGTTTAAACCGTACGGCAGCAGAAGCACCACCGTTAAAATGGAGCTGACCACATAACTAAAAAACTCTATACTTGCCAGACGTTTGTATCGAGACAATCCGTTGACAACACCGATATAAACGCGATAAATTCCTACAAACGGAATTAATATTGCCAACAAGCGAATGATAAAAACATACTCTTTGGATTCGAATATAAGCTGGCTGAAATAAGTTGCTCCAAAAAACAGCACACAAAAAACGGTTATGGAACCAAAAAGAATAAAGACAGTTGCCGTTGAAAATAGTTTCTGCAATTGGTCTTTGTCATCTTTGTATTGGGCAATGTATTTTACAATGCCGCTAAAAACTCCCACCGATGAAAACGAAGCGAGCATTTCAATCAAATTTCGTAACGACCCGATTTTTGCAATTCCGGCTTCGCCTACAATTTGTGCTAACAATCGCTGAATAAAAAGTGAAATCACCAAACGCACGCCAATAACGCCGGCGTTTAAAGAAGTCATCTTTAAAAGAAGATTGTTTTTTATGAAGTTCGGGAGTTTCAAAACAGTTTAAAAAGCATTTAAAACCGCAATTACACGACTCACTTGATAATCCGTCATCACAGGACTTATCGGAATACTCAGTACGTTCTCATGAAGTTTTTCTGTTACAGGCAAATTCAAATTTGAATATTCAGAAAAAGCATTTTGCCGATGGGGTGCAATGGGATAATGAATTAAACAACCTATCTCGTTTTGTTGCAAATAATTTTCCAACTCTTTTCGATTTTCAGTTTTTATAACAAACAGATGAAAAACGTGAGATTTATCGCCCGGATATTGCGGCAGTTGTATTTTTGGATTTTTAATTTCACTCAAATACCTTTTTGCAATTTGCTGCCTGCGTTTGTTATCTTCATCCAAGAACGGCAATTTACAATTTAAAAAAGCAGCTTGAATTTCGTCCAATCTGGAATTAAAGCCTTTGTAAATGTGTTTGTACTTTTCGGAACTTCCGTAATTTCTCAATTGGGAAATTGCAATGGCAAGTTTTTCATCATTTGTGGTTACTGCACCGCAATCTCCCAAAGCTCCGAGATTTTTCCCGGGATAAAAACTAAATCCTGCTGCATCACCTAAATTTCCCGCTCGATTTCCGTTTTTATCAATTGCGCCATGTGCTTGTGCTGCATCTTCAATGACCAACATTTTTTTTGTTTTTGCCAATTTTATGATTGCTTCCATTGGTGAAAGTTGCCCGTATAAATGCACAGGCATAACGGCTCGGGTTTTATTTGTTACCGCTTTTTCTAAAGCTTGCAAATCAAAATTAAAGGTTTCAGCTTCTGCTTCTACCAAAACCGGTTTTAATCCGGCTTGTTCAATGGCCAAAACAGTTGCTATAAACGTATTTGCCGCTACGAGAATTTCATCGCCTTTTTTTAATTTTCCTAAAACTTTATATCCTTCCAAAATCAATCGCAAGGCATCCAATCCGTTTCCAACTCCGATGCAGTATTTCGTTCCGCAATAGTGTGCAAAATTTTCTTCAAACGTCTTTACTTCGTTTCCTAAAATATAACGTCCGCTAAATAAAAATTGAGCCAATTTCTGTTGAAATTCACTTTCATATCTTGCATTTATTGCTTTTAAATCCAAAAAGGGAATCATAAAAATACGGTATTAAGCAACGGATAATTTTTAGTTTCTATCGTAAAAAACTCATAAGCAATTGAACGTGCTCCGAAAGTTTCTTTCCAATGTAACAATCCTTTATTTACCTTTTGACCTTGTTGTTCATTGGAAATTCCAAAGGTAAAATATCTTTTGTTAGCAAATTCTGCTATCAAATGGTGAAAAAGCAAATCCAATGCGCCGGTGCTTCTTCCTTTGTGAAATGCCGAAATATATTGAAGATGAACCACATTTTCAGTTTCAAAAACGGTCGTTCCGGCAATAATTTCTTCCCCGTCATACACACTAAATTGGTGAATTTCATCGGGAAATAACCTCTGCAAATGTTGAATTTCCGATAGCGAATGTACAGGTTCCGTATCGTGAACAACTTGAAGATTCGGAATCAACACCTTGTTCCAAAACGGCGTAAAATCCGTTTCTTTACGTATTTGCAAATTATTTTTTCGGGCTTTTTTAAGACCTCGAACCCGATTGGACGAAGTGATTTTCAATGGGTTTTGATAATCAATAGCCGACGCAAGGTCACAACGCGTTCGTTGTGAATTTAATTTAAAAAGCAAATAATCCATTTCATCACTCGGCAGCAAATGATAGATTTTGGGCAATAACTTAATGTGTAATTTTTTTATTTTGCTTTCGTGCAGATACTTTAACAGTGATTTTAATATGGAGACAACGGTTTCAAATGAAATTTCCTTTTTTAAAACCAATCCGCCATAAGACAATCCTTGATGGGAGTGTAATTCGTTTCCTGTTTTGTTTGCCGGAAGCAATGCCACGAGTTCATTTTCAACATAAATCATCAACGAAAAATCTTCAAATCGGTGGGCATGATATTCTAAAAAATCACGTCTGAATAAAAAAGTAGCATTCTTGGCACGCTTCACCAAAGCATCCCAGGCTTGCTTTTTATCAGGATTGTACGGAGTAATTTGAATTTCCTTCACTTGAATTTATTTTGCGATTGCATTTCCGGTATCATCCAAAACGGCTTGCACCGAATTTCTAAAACTTCCGCTTTTAAGGTTGTAACTTGAATTGTCCTCCAAATATTTTAAATAAGAAGCGTCTTCGCTCAAATTTGCAAAAAGAATCCGAAAAAGATTGACATTGCTTCTAAGTTCAGAATCCATTTCTTCCGTTAAATTTCCATTCCATCGAATGGCTGCCAAAGTTGAAAAAATAGAATGCAACTGATTGGCATCGGTTGTGGTAAACATTTCGTCATAACTTCCGATATCAACCCAGCCGCCGTGATCTGCCAAAATAATTATTATTGCGTCTGAATCATTTTCTTCAATGTACGACACAGTTTCTTTTAACCAATCATTTACTTGTACAATTTTTTCAAGATAAGTTTCTCTTTCTTCTTCTTTAGATGCACTAAAATGAATGTGATGCGGCAACAGTTTTTCTATGAAATAGAATCGGGGTTTCTCGGTTTTCACAGTATCCATTGCAGCTTTAATATCGGCGAGCACATCTTTTTTCACATTGTTATCGTTACTGAAATAAGGAATTTCATCAAAATCAATATTGTAATAATCAAAACCGGGTTCCGGTCTGTTTTGTTGGAAATATTCATCTTTGACAATGAAAAAAGTATGGTATCCGTTGTTTTTAAAAATTTCAGTTACATTGTTTTTTCCTGAAATAAAATCCCGAGCATTGGGCATTTCTATCGATGGAAACAGCATATCACCATATTTATGTTGTTTCATGGACAACAAAGACGAATTGGATGTCAAACTCGCCGGATAATTGCTTCGAAAATCATCGTATCTTTTAAATCCTCGTTCTGTCAGCCAATCGTAAAACGGATTTTGAAAATTGTAAGGTTCTGATTCCATCCTGTTTTTACTTACATATCCGTCCGGTTGAATCAGATAGACATTTGGAGTTTTTTTAAATTTCACATTCATAATATCATCAGGAAGGATAGCCCATTCCATTTTTTTATGATGTTCATAAATATGAATCAGATTTTTAAACAGCGGAATCACTGCCATAATCCCGATTAAAACAAGAACTTTGTAATATTGTTTTCCAATACGCCACGCAACAATTGCGGTAATCACCAGTAAAACTGCCAACATTTTTTTCTTGAGCGTTAAATACATCGCTTGAGACATCAACGTTGCTGTAACCGTCACGATGCCTATAAAAATGAGTTCATTTTGATATTTCCGAAGTGTCGGAATGAAGTGCAAAACACCTTTTAATGCATAAAAAGCGGCGACGGATATTCCAATAAAAAAAAGGGTGAAGAATCCGAAATGTTCCCAAGAATTTATGGCAGAATAATTATTGGAATAATAAAATAACAAAGGATACAATCCGCAAACAACTCCGATAAGAAGCGGTTTAAATTGAGGAGGCTGTTGAACTTGATTTCTTTTCATTGAAGGAATATCACCAAAATTGACTAAAATTCTAATTCGTTTGCAAGATAATAGAATTTTACGAGGTAGTGATCATGCATGTTTCATGTGATTTTCTTTAAAAATGATGGTTCGAACCGCAGGTAAAATCCAAAAAGTTATGAAAATACAGTGATTTTTAGCTATCACTTTTGAGTTATATTTTCTTGTCGATTTTATATCTTTGGGCACTTTTTTTAATTTTTTTAAAATAGAAGTTATGGGAAGAGCCTTTGAATTCCGAAAAGGAAGAAAACTAAAGCGTTGGGCTGCGATGTCTAAAGCTTTCACACGTATTGGAAAAGATATTGTAATGGCTGTTAAAGAAGGCGGTCCCGATCCGACTTCCAATTCCAGACTGCGTGCGGTAATTCAAAACGCAAAAGCTGTCAATATGCCCAAAGACAATATTGAACGCGCCATTAAAAGAGCCAGTGACAAATCGTTGGGCGATTATAAAGAAGTTCTTTTTGAAGGCTACGCACCTCATGGAATAGCAATTTTAATAGAAACTGCAACGGATAACAACACGCGAACCGTTGCAAACATTCGGAGTTATTTCAACAAATGTGACGGAAGTTTAAGCACTTCCGGTTCTGTTTCATTTATGTTTGATCACACTTGTAATTTCCGAATTGCTCCTGAAAACATCGATATCGAAGCTTTGGAGTTGGAACTTATCGATCATGGTGTAGAAGAAATTTTTGAAGATGAAGACGGCATATTGATTTATGCTCCTTTTGAAAATTTTGGAGAAATTCAATCGTATTTAGAAAAACATAAAATTGAAATTCTTTCTTCCGGATTTGAGCGCATCCCTCAAATAACAAAAAAACTTACTGCGGAACAGATGGCAGATGTTGAAAAACTTTTGGAAAAAATTGAAGAAGACGATGACGTTCAAAATGTTTATCACACGATGGACGAATCGGAGTCGGAAGCATAAACAAATAAATTTTTAAAAATAAAAATGCCGCTTCAGATTGAAGCGGCATTTTTATTTTGATGATAAGAACGGCTATTTTTAAACCACTACTTTTTCTCCTTCTTCAACTTTTTCAGTTTTACTGTCTAACAAATCATCAAGTTCTTTGTTTTTAGCCATATCGTACATAATAGGAGTTGCAATAAAAATTGAAGAGTATGTACCTACGACAATTCCGATAATAATTGCAAACAACAAACTTCTTATGGACTCAGCTCCCAAGAAAAACATACAGAGCAACACTATTAATGTTGTAAGAAGCGTGTTTACGGTTCTACCAAGCGTACTGTTTAACGCCATATTAATTGTTCTGTTCATTTTCCAATTCTTATTAGTTGCAAAATATTCGCGAATCCTATCAAAAATAATTACGGTATCATTCACAGAATATCCCACCACTGTCAGAATTGCAGCGATAAAAGATTGGTCAATTTCCATACTAAACGGCATAAAGTTGTATGTGAGCGAAAAAATTCCCAAAACTACAATTACGTCATGTAGTACCGATGCAATCGCTCCAACTCCAAACTGCCATCGTTTAAAGCGTATTAAAATATAAAGGAAAATAGCAACCATCGAACCTAATACGGCCCAGAATGAATCTCGTTTAATGTTATCTGCAATGGTCGGACTTACTTTATAGGATTCCATTTTTCCTACGGTTTTTCCGGCACTGTCTGTGGAAAACTCTTCAAAAGTCATTCCTTGAGGAAGGTAAGGAACAAGGGCTGTATACAACATTTCTTCAATTTCGTTGTCAATTTCAGTTCCGGTTTCTTCAACTTTATATTTGGTTGTTATTTTCAATTGATTGTTCCCTCCGTATGTTTTTGCTTCGGCACTTCCAAACGTTTCGATTAAGTTTTCCTGAACTTCATTTGAGTTTACATCTTGTGCAAAACGAACGGTATAAGTTCTACCTCCCACAAAATCAACACCTTGGTTTAATCCTAAAGTCGCTAAGGAAACAATACTTGCCAAAATTAAAATTCCCGAAAAGACATATGCCATTTTTCGTTTTTTCAAAAATTGAATGTTTACATCTCTAAACATATTCTTTGAAAAAGCGGTAGCACACGGAAGAGACTTTCCATCTTTAGAATAGTTTTCTATAAGAATTCTCGTAATAAAAATAGCTGTAAACAATGAGGTTGCAATACCGATAAGTAAGGTAGTTGCAAACCCTTGAATTGGTCCTGTACCAAATATTAAGAGAATAAAACCTGTTAATGCCGTTGTAATATTTGCGTCGAGAATGGAAGACAACGCATTGGCAAAACCATCTTTATTGGCATCTTTCTGAGATTTTCCTTTTGCAAGTTCTTCTCGAATTCTTTCAAAGATTAAAACGTTCGCATCTACTGCCATACCGATGGTCAACACGATACCGGCAATCCCCGGCAACGACAAGACCGCACCAATTCCTGCTAAAATTCCGAATATGAATAATATATTAAGAACCAGTGCAATATCAGCAAAATAGCCTGCACGTCCGTAATAAAGAATCATCCACAAAACTACGCCTACAAATGCAATAATAAACGACAATATCCCGCTGTTAATGGCTTCTTGACCCAAAGTAGGCCCTACAACTTCTGCCTGAACAATATCTGCTGAAGCCGGCAGTTTTCCGGCACGCAACACGTTTGCCAAATCTTGCCCTTCATTGACCGTGAAATCACCGGAAATTTGACTTCGTCCTCCGGAAATGGCTCCTGTGGTAACTCCCGGAGCAGAATACACGATATTATCGAGAACAATGGCTATCTGACTGGCATTTTGAAATGCTTTTCCGGTCATTTCTTCCCAAACTTTTGCACCGCGACCATTCATTTGCATCGATACGACCACGCGACTCATTTGATCAAATTCCTGACGTGCATCCACAACAACATCTCCGCCAAGAGGAGGTTGGTTGTCGCGATTTCCTTTTAAAGCATACAATGCAGTAATTTCAGCACCTCGTGTTTGTTGATCTGAAACCGGAATTCCCCAAACAAATTTTGCATAACGCAACTCAGATGGTAATAAAGACCGAATTTGCGGATGTTGTAGATATGAATTGATTTCTGCAGTATCGCGTACTCTGAAATTGGCAATTACCGGTCCTCCTTGGAAACCGAGTGAAGTCATTTTTGACAAAATCGGATTTGATAAACTCTCATCGGTGCCATCCTCACTTAAATCTTCTCCGCCAAGAAGTCTACTAATATCGTCTTCTTCCTCTGCAAGAGTATCATTTTCAGTCTCAGCAATTAATGCATCAATTGTTTCCTCTTCAGTTGGGGGTACGTCTTCCTCAAGTGTTTCTGTTGGTGATTGTTTTTCTGCATTTGCCAACGCAATTTCTCCTGCTTTCTGATCGGCAGCTTGTAAAAATCCTGCAACTTCTTCAAATTTAAAGACTTCCCAAAATTCTAACTGGGCTGTACTTTGAAGCAAATTTTTCACACGATCTACATCCTTAGCACCGGGCAATTCCACTAAAATTCGGCCGGATTGTCCCAGTCGCTGAATGTTAGGTTGTGTAACACCAAATTTATCGATACGTTTTCTTAAAACTTCAAATGCCGAAGTAACCGATTCGTCAATTTTTCTTTCGATAATCGGTCTAACTTGTGCATTGGTCATGGTTGGATTGATTTCATCTTCCAGATTTTTATTGAAAAAAATACTAGGAGAAGCTAAATTGTTTTCTCCCGGAAGTGCTTCAAACGCTTTAAAAAATGACTCTAAATAAGTGTCTTGTGTGCTTTTTTGCAACTCGTCGGCTTGTTCCAATGCTTGATTGAAGGCCGGATCTTTGGTATTGTTGGCTAAATTTCTGAGAAGGTCTTTTACGGAGATTTCAAGAATAACGTTTATACCTCCTTTTAAGTCCAGCCCTCTATTTAATTCTCTTTCGACAGCCGTATTGTAATCAATTCCCATAAATATGGGGTCAAAGGCTATGGAATCGAGATAATGAGCTTGGGCTTCTTCTCTCATATCCGGTTGATCGGCCGGATATTTATTTTCTGCATATGCACGCGCATCGCGTTCTACTTTGTTTGCTATCAGCGTAAACGATAACTGATAAATACTCACTAAGCCAAAAAGTACGGCAAAAGTGATAATTAGTCCTTTGTTTTGCATTATTAATTTAAATTTTGGTCAGATTATATAAAAATTGCGCAAATATATAC
>JAAYLC010000104.1 GCA_012522045.1 Bacteroidota bacterium | reverse complement strand
GCGATAAGCCGCAGATTCATGAATATTTGCCATTAGGTTTCAGGTCCGAAATTACAGAAGACATTCCCGAATTAGTTACAATCAGAGATAAATTTCAAGAAGCTTTTGAATTAGTTCCGTCGGGAATTGAAAAAGCAGAAGCCTGGCTCTATCCGTATGCATTAAAGACTGGAGCAGATGCCGATCTCGAAGCGCTTTTATATTTTAAGAGCAAGGGGGAATCGCTTGTTTCATCACACGAATTAAGTGAAACATGGAGAGAAAAGATATGTTCCGATGTCGCAAGAGGTTGGCTACATAGCAGTGATGAAAAGATAATTGAAAAAGCTAAGAATAACGAGTTATCCATAATAGACCTTGCCGAAACATTCAAGCATTCGATAATGTTTCCTAATTTTTTGCATGCTTATGATAACGAAGAAGATTTTATACCTTCAACTTTCTTTAGAGCAATGGAATGGTTTCAACTAAATGAATACGAACCATGGGCTGATGTGTACGCTCAAGAAATATCTACAGCTTACCAAGGCGGAGTCGACGAAGTACATTCGTTGTATCCATTGTTTTATGATTGTAGATCTGACCTTTTACTTAGGAAGGCCTCAAAATTCGGTTTGGAAGCACTATTATACGGAATATGCGTAGGAAATATTGATCCCTCGAAGCCATGGAAACGGTATTGGGAAGAACCAGACAAAAAGCAAAGAAATTTTACTTACGTTGATTATGTGCCAACTGCAAGTATAATTACTTTCGCTTGGCAACGCTTTAATCCAACTAATATTAACAAGGAGATTTTGGATCAAGCATTATTATAATTGTTCCAAACTCAATTAGTTTCTGGAGCTTGGCCGCTAACGTCCAAGGATGAAAAAGGAAGCATTTTATCTACTTGTTTAGCAATGACAGCCTTATCTTCAACAAAACCTGTAGGATACCAGAGGTATGTTGAAAAAGCCAAGGAATGGTTATTAAATCAGCAAAACGAAGTTGGTTGCTGGTATATTCAGGGTGCTCCAGCGGTAATGATTAATGTTCTATGCCTTGAGGCCATAAGATTAGCTGAAGGTAATCAAGTTACATATATAGTTAGAGACTATCAAATTGATAATTTCCATATTACTACCAGCATAAGCAAACATACCGATAGATACATTATTTTTTGCGAGGGCAATTCTGGCGCCATAAAAAATTCGAAATTTGATGAGAAATGTTATACAAAAATATTTTCATTGGAGTTTCCAAACGCAGTGTTTTGCTCTGTTGGTTCGTGCAAAGATATCGAGGCAGATGATAAATTATTATTTGAGATAATCAAAAAAGTGAACCCTTATCATATAATCATTAAAGTGATAGACAGAGATGATAGAAGCGTAGAAGAAATTGAAGAGCTGAAGAATCAAAATATAACGGTGTTATCGTTACGAGAACTTGAATCTTACTTGCTTGAAGATGAAATTATCGAAAGGCTATGTATGGTTTGTGATAAGTTAGATAGATACGGCGAGATAATAGCAATCAAAGAAGAAGCATTAAGACAGTCCATTGCTCGTGGAAATCCTACTGATGATTTGAAGTCTGCAGCTGGTTTATTTTTCACAGAGACAAAGAAAGCCCTTGGGTTAACAAAATGCGGTAATGATACAATTTCTTTTTTACGTGATACAATGGCTCCGTTGATAACACAAGAAACTAACACTTATAAAATACTTAGAAGAGATATTTTTGGCAGATAGTACCGAGGCACCCCACGTTCATTGCGTAGAGTGCCTCGGTCATTTTTATGCTTATTCAATTACATTCACCGTCACGCCGGACTTAAATTCCACAGCGAATTTGTCCTCATAGATGGTGACTTTTTCAACCAGACGTCTTACGAGCTGTTCGTTAAACTCGGTTATCTGTGTGGGTTGGTTCTTTAGGAATGTGCTCATATCCTCCATGCGCTGTATTTGCTCGTCTTTGTTGGTGCAATCGAGCTGGATTTTCTGCTTTTCGTCACGCAGGCGGAAAATCTCATCACCGACTTTATCATAATCCGCATTGGAGGTTGCAAGCTTCAGAAGTTCAATTTGCAGTTCTTCCAATCGCTTATCAATATCGACCAACGCCTGGTTGTTTTCCCGATTTAGGACGGTGGCGATGTTGTCCCGTAGAGTTATGAGGAACGTGTCCTTTTCGCAAAGTGCTTGGTTGATCGCTGGAAGGGAAAAGTGGCACACCAGCAACATCAACCAGATCTTGCGGAATGAAAAGTACTGTGCGGGCATCGCAGAACAGGCCGGTGTTCTCCAACCTGCTGATACAGCGCCAAACGATCGACTTTTTCCCTCTGTTGTTCCAATGAATCCTGCGGAAAAACTCACCACACACTCCACAAATAATCATATTTGAAAAGCTGTGCGTACTGCTGAAGGTTCTGTTTTTTCCGTTCGGGCTGGTGTGGACTGCTTTGCGACGGATAAACTCTTCTTGTACTTGCATGAATATTGATTTGGGGATAAACGCTTCATTGCAGCTCTCAACAAGTATTGAGGAGCAAAACAATTGTTCTTTATGCGCTTCTTTGTTAGGAAGTCGATAGTGTAGGTTTTCTGTAAGAGTGCATCACCTATGTACTTCTCGTTTCGTAGAATCTGGG
>JAAYLC010000051.1 GCA_012522045.1 Bacteroidota bacterium | reverse complement strand
GTTACACAACATTTTGCCAACCAATGACAAAAAGAGATTTTTTCCGAGTGATTATTAAGCTATTTGCACTTTATTCAGCAACATTGGCAATTTTTAGTTTATTACCGACTTATTTCAGTTACGCAATAAATGCTTATGAACCAATGACAATAATATTGGCGGTGGCATCCTTTCTCATAATTGTGGCATTATTAATTGCGCTAATTTATGGAGCTGATAAAATAATTGACTTACTCAAATTAGATAAAGGGTTTGACGAGGAGCGGATTGAATTTGGAAATTTAAAAGAAATAAGCATTTTAAAAATAGCTATAATTGTGATTGCGGGACTTCTTATAATTGATAATTTCCCCTATTTTCTGAACCAATGCTATCTCGCTTTTAAAGACCAAGTTTCCAGCAAAGGAATTGACGGAATGCTCGACGCATTTGCCTATGAACAAGTTGATTATTTTCAGTTGGCAATTTCAGGAATTAGTATTTTGATTGGATATTTGATGATTACAAATTATACCAATGTTGCGAATTGGTTACTGAAAACTGATAAGAAAAACGTTGTGTAACAATGCATAACCGCAATTACGGCGGATTCGACTGCGTCCGAATCCACGCGTAATTGCTACCGTCGGTTTTTAACCGAAAAACATTAAATTTAATCCCGTAACTGCGGTTATACTAAACGTTACCGCCAATGCTAAAAAGACAGTGCAACACGACAATGACAGAGGAAAAACGAACATATGAGAGAATAATAAACCGAGTGACTGACCAGCTTATGAAATTGACAATTGGACAAGGTAAAGAATATGAAAAAGTTTTATTTTTTGCCGACACGCATTTTTTGTTTTTAATTCCTGACGCTCATTTGGCACATTGCCTTTTGCCCGCCAACACACAAGCCAACCGACAGGGCAAAAGTCAAAGAGCCAAATTGCCAACGCTCTTGAATAACAGGTTAATAAGTAAAGTCGTTTTTAACTCGATAAAAGGCAATAATTTGGTTACTTTGTAGCTTATAAAAATTGATTTCATAAGAAAAGATGATATTGGAAAATACTGAAATAATAAAATATACTTTCTCTGGACACGACTCCTTTCATTGCCGGCAACTTTGGTTGAAGAAGGGGTATGATAATTAAGTAAATGAACAACGAAGTCTTTTATAATATCAGCAAAATCATTGAAAGAGATAGCAAAACTACAACCTATAAATTTGCACTCCTAAGGGGTGTTATTGATATTATCCAAGACAATTCTCCTTACATTGAATTTGCTGAAAATCGGGTTCATATTCCATTAGGTTTACTTGTTGAAAAGTGGCTTTTATATTACTATCCAATTTTTGACTCTAAAGTATTTATTCCGCAAATTAATGGAAACACGAATTTGGCTTTTAGTACTCAATTAACAAAATTAGTTAATGAATATGAAAAAAGAGGGGGATTTTCAGTGTTTTATAATGACTTGAAAAACAAAGGCATTCCTGAGGAATTACAGCCTGATTTTTTGGAGTTAGCTAAAAAGATTCGTGACACTATTACTATAATGCCAATGAAATATATAGGGCGTTCAATCAGTAATGATTTTTATTCCATTTTTCAATATGAAAACAAGCGATTTCCTAAGAACTTTTTGGTAAAGGACATTGAACAATTGATAAATCACTTTGGAACATTTTCAATTCCATTTGAATATTACGAAGCATTTAAAATTTTAGGAAGTTTTATCAATGGGAAAGACTCTATTCTGTTTAAATGGGCAGAGTTTTCGGTAAACGCTTCGAGAGAAGATTTATCAATACATAAAGTATTAAATGAAGTTTTAACAAGCCCAATTACGGAACGAGAAATAAAAGAATCCAAACGTCTTTATAAAGAAATTTTACTAGAAAAAGGGAGTGTCTATTGCGTATGGACTGGGAAAAAGATTTCCAAATATGACATTGACCATTTAATCCCTTTTTCAGTGTGGAAGAATAACGATTTATGGAATTTACTTCCTTCTGGTTCAAAGATAAACAATCAAAAAAGAGACAAAATACCTTCACCTGAAATCATTGAAAGACAAAAAAGTCTTATCTTAGATTATTGGGGAATTATTTATGAACACCAAGCCAATAGGTTTCAAAAAGAAATACAAGTTGCTTTATTGGGTAATAATCCTTTTGAGAATTGGCAGAAATCAGCAATTGTTCAACTTCAAAATAGTTGTCATTATTTAATAGAAAATAGAGGCTTTGAAGAATGGAAAATTTAAAATCAAATCCAAATAGTCATCTAACAGCTAAGGTAAGAGAGTTTCTTTCCTTTCCAGCTAAAATTCTACTCAATAAAAATCTATTGAAAGGTGAAGTGTTGGATTTTGGGTGTGGTTTTGGAAATGATGTAAAGTTATTGAGAGAGAAAGGGATAAATATAGACGGATATGATAAGCATTATTTTCCTGATTATCCGACAAAAAAGTATGATACAATTATTTGTTTTTATGTTTTGAACGTTTTGTTGCCAGAAGAACAAGCTACTGTATTGATGGAGCTTTCACAATTAATAAAACCAACGGGCAAAGTTTATATTGCCGTTCGTAGAGATATCAAGTATCCAGGATATAGGACGCATAAAATCCATCAAAAGAAAACCTATCAATGTAATGTGATTTTAAATTCAAAATCGATATTCAAAAATGAAAATTGTGAGATTTATGAATATCAACATTACAATCAATTACATCACAAAGAAAATGAAGATTGCGTTTTCTGTAATCCTGAGTCTGAAAGGGAATTAATTGTTGAATCAGCATCAGCTTATGCCATATATGATAAGTTTCCAGTAAATAAAGGTCACGCATTAATAATCCCTAAAAAACATACTTCTAATTATTTTGATTTAACTTTTAAGGCACAATCAGCTTGTATCTTTATGCTCAACAAAGTACAAGAAATTTTATCTGAAAAATTCAATCCCGACGGATTTAATGTTGGAATTAATGTTGGAGAAAAAGCAGGTCAAACAGTAAATCACGTTCATATTCATATAATTCCGCGCTACAATGGAGATGTTGAAGAGCCAAGAGGTGGCGTTAGAGGTGTGATTCCTGATAAACAGAAATATTGATATAATGAACACATTTTCCAACATAAAAGAAGTCTTAGATACTCTCAAAAGAGAGGAAGGTTTACTTACGGAAATGTTTAAGAGACGGAAAAGCTCTAATTACAAATACGAATATGCACTGGAGTTGGTAGATAACAATGCAGGAAGACTCCAATATCTGTTAGACCGATCGGTTATTCGACAAAATGGAAATACATTAGAAATTGATGATTTGTATTTGCAGTTTTTTGAACAAGTCTTGGAAGCAAATGAAGAAATAAACACTTCATACATCAATGAAAATCTTGAAAAAGTAAAGCAAAACATTGAATATTATTTTAATGAACAAAACGAGCAGAGAAAGTACGAATATTTACGAGTTATCAAAAACACACTGAGGAAAATAAGTGTTATTACCTTGCGAAATATTGTTGATTTGAAACGCAATATCGATAATACTTTCAAAAGCGAACCGAATTACAAAAACAAAAAAGCAAAACTCATCAATCTCGATGATAAACGTAAAGATATTACAAAGCTGATTGAGCAAACGGAATCTTTGGTAACAGATGATAATGTTACCTTTTTTAAGACAGCTACTGACGAAGAATTAAATCGGATAATTGTTCAGTTGAAAATGCAATTGCATAAATGCACACATAATCTGATTGAAATTCAACGGCAAGTCATTGATTTTTTAAACCAAATTCAGCAGCAAAGTGGTATAATTGAAAAATTAAAGCAAATTAAATATTTAAAAGACCAATTCATATTAGAAACAAACACAGATATTAAACGAATTTTAGCTTCACACAATACTGTTGTCTTTGAGTCAAACCCAAGTTACCCACTGAAACTTTCTCTTGAACATTTGCAAACCGATGAAGAAGCGTTCATAAGTATTCAAAAAATTGCAGGAAGAAAAAAAATGGGGGCTAAACTGAAACAACCCATTGCGGAAAAGATTTCAGACGAGTATTTGGAAACACAAATTTTGGAAGAAGTACACATCAACTTAGAAGAGGTAAAGAACGG
>JAAYLC010000007.1 GCA_012522045.1 Bacteroidota bacterium | reverse complement strand
ATATTAGTATGATAACCTTGGGTATTATTGTAATTACGGTTTTAATATCCATACAAGGCTTTAACAATCCGACATTTTTCCATAAATACAAATTCAATATTGCCGCCATTCGCAGTGGCGAACAAATCAGAATGTTTAGTTCGGCATTTCTTCATGCTGATTTTTCACATCTGTTGTTCAATATGTTGACGCTTTATTTCTTTGCTGATGTCGTAATTTTTCAAGTAGGCGTCATCAAATTTTTAATCCTTTATGTAGTCAGTCTTCTTGCCGGAAATATGTTGTCTTTTTATTTTCATAAAGACGAACCTTATTACAGTGCAATCGGAGCAAGTGGCGCAGTAATGGGGGTTCTCTATTCGGCAATTCTCTTTTACCCGGATATGTCCTTATTTCTGTTTTTTATTCCCATCCCTATTCCTGCTTGGATTTTTGGAATGGCCTACTTGTTGTATTCCATTTACGGCATGAAAAACAGCATTGGAAACATAGGACATGACGCGCATATTGGAGGAGCCATCGGAGGTTATTTCTTAACATTACTCTTTGCTCCTTCCATAATTATAACAAGTTGGTGGTTAGTAATTTTACTCGCAATTCCGCTGGTTGTTTTATTAGTTTTACATAGATTCGGTAAAATTTGACATTTAAAATTTAAACTATGAAAAAGATTAATTTAGTGTTGCTATTGTGCTTATTCGTAGGAAGCGCAGCAGTTTTTTCTCAAAATCAACTTCCGCCTGTTATTCAAGTTCAGGGAGAAGGTGTGGTTCGCATAATTCCTGATGAAGTAACTATCAACATCCGAGTGGAACATTCGGGAGATAATACGGGAGCTATTAAATCACAGAATGATGCGGTTATTCGTGAAGTTCTGAAGTATGTAAAAAAGACCGGAATTCCCGATAAAGATGTTCGTACAGAGTATATGAATCTGACGAAAAATTACGATTATAACACGAAGACGTATTCATATGTTGCCAATCAATCCCTTTCAATCAAATTAAGAGATTTGACAAAATATGAAACCTTGATGAACGGTTTATTACAAACCGGAATTAACCGGATTGACGGGGTTCAGTTTTCTTCATCTAAAATTGAAAATTTAGAAAGTGAAGCGCGTAAGAAAGCAATTTTAAATGCCAAAAAGAAAGCAGAGGAGTACGTATCGGTTCTGAATCAACAAGTGGGGAAAGCCATTTCCATAAGCGAAAATTCTTCCGGCCCGGATCCACGACCCATGTACCGAATGGCAGCCATGGATCATGTCGCTTTTGAAGAAAGTGCTACCATAGCTCCCGGAGAATTGGAAATACGTACTCGGGTGAATGTAGTTTTTGAACTTAAATAATTAAAAAGAATCCGGAAAAATTTCCGGATTTTTTTATGTCGTTTTGCGCTCTACTCTTAATCAAAAAGCGTTGCTAATTTGGCGTGAAGTGCTTGCCCTCTGAGGTTTTTATCGATGATTATTCCGTTTTCATCCAATAAAAAAGTAGCAGGAATGGATCTTACGCCGTATTTTTTTGCAATCGGGTCATTCCAAAATTGTAAATTTGAAATGTGGTACCAATCCATTTCATCTTTTTCAATAGCATTTATCCACGCATTTCTTCCTCCCGGACGATCCAATGAAACACTGATGATGTTCAATCCTTTTTCGTGATATTTTCTGTAAGCACTTACCACATTCGGATTTTCTACACGGCAAGGCATACACCAAGAAGCCCAAAAATCAATTATGGTATATTTTCCCAGGGCATCTTGTAATGACATTTCTCCACCATCCGGTGTAGGACCGCTGAAATCCGGTGCTTTAGAACCAATTTCACCGATGCTCATACGCTCCAAAGCATTTTTTACTTCCTTTGCCATAAAATGATTTGAAACTTTCGGCTCCAAACTATTTAAATAATCGCTCGCTTGTTTGGAAGTGAGGGAATTCTGATTGAGCATTTCACCTAAAAGCATCAATGAGAACAAGGAGTTTTTATTATTTTCAATAAAATTTTGTTGCAACATTTTTTGTTCGTTCTGAAGATTCATTTGAACGCTTTGTAGTTCTGTAATTTTTCCAGCATTTCCTTGTTGCATAGCTTGTTGGCTCTCTTGAACCAGCTGTTGATTTCGTTGGGCAAGCTCCATCGTTTTCTTTCGATATTCCGTGTAATTGTCGTTCTGACGACTTCCTTTTACGTAGGAAGCATGGAGGCTGTCTTTATAGATTGTAGCTTTTAAATCTTGATTTTCAGGGAAATAGATTAAATTGAGATTTTCATTCTGAATGCGAAGAAAATTCAGGCTTGGTTCATTTTGCTTTAAATAATTGGATGAAAATTTCTCATTTTGTACAATTAAAGTATCGATTATTTTTGATTGGTTATTTTCAAAAGTATAAACCAAAATTTTGGTGTCATCCGCGTATCCGAGTGCTTCACCTTCAAGCTTATAGGTGTCGGATGCTTGTTCGCAACTCATCAATACAAGGGCTGATAAAGCCGGTATCATAAGTCTTCTCATATTCATTTTTTTTATTTTAAGGGTAAAAATAAGGTTTTCATTAGGACATTAAATAGGGAATTTAAAATTTAGATATTTGTTAACTTTTAGTTTAAATAAAAATGCTCAAAGCAAATCCGATTTGCTTTGAGCATGCTTGAGAAATAAGCGATTGATTTACGCTTCCGGATGATTTTCGGTTGCTTTCATGATCCAAGCATCTAACATCCAACTTACTTTTTCCAAATCTCCGATATATCCTCCAATTAAATCAATTGTTCCTTCATCGTCAGCTTCATCTGCCATTTCAACTACTTTACGCATTTGCTTCAGCATTTTGCCGTGATCAGTAAGGAGTTTTTTAACCATATCAACATCTTTGGTGTTTCCGGATGCTTCTTTCAGACTACTCATTTTGAGATAATCGGAAAAATTACTTGTTGGTTGAAAACGAAGCGTTAAAATACGTTCCGCAATTTCATCAATCTTAAGTTTTGCATCGTTATACATCTCTTCAAACTTGGTGTGGAGTTCAAAAAAGTTTGGTCCCACGACATTCCAATGAAAGTTTCTTAATTTTTGGTAGTAAATATGATAATCTGCAAGAAGAATGTTAAGCTGATGTGCTGTTTCAGAAATTTTTTTCTTATCTAAATCTAAGTATGTCATAATTTTATTTTATTTAAGTCCTAACAAATATAAGAATTAACAAGCATTTTGATAAGATGTTTAAAGAATATTTAACAAGTTTATGAAATCTTCACAGACAACCTAAAACCTTTTCTCGCACCTATTAATTCTTTTTGATATGCGGACGAATTTTGGATTCCCAATTACGAGCCTCTTGAAGTACAATCAACGGTTCGCGCGATTGACTGTGTTCGTCATTGTCATCATAAAAATGAATTGCATGATTTTCATTGGTGCCCTGAATTTCCAATCCGGCATACACAAGTGATTGATTGTCCAAATAATCGCTTTTTAACCGCAATGTTTTCATTTGATTTAATTTAATTATTTTCAAACTGCTCTCTAAAGAACTTTTGTAGCTGTATGCTAAAATTTTAGAATCAGCATCCATGCCGATAATTAAATTACCGAGGACTTCAACTTCAGCTAATTTTAATTGATGTCTTGAAATCAGCGTTTCAAATTGCTGCTTTATTTTTTTGTTTTTTCCGGTATTACTATTTACAATGTAAACAAGGGGACCTACAATGATTAATATAATTAATATAATAAGTGTCCCAATAAGGATGATATTTATATCCATGGTAATAAAATTTAAAAATATTATTTAGTAAATTGATTTTTAACCTTTAAGAGGTTAATTCGAGGAACATTTTTAAATTACCAGAAGGAATGAAATGGAAATAAATACTTAAAGATTAAGTACCTTTTATCCGATAACAGAAAAAAGAAGTTCTGTATTTCTATCGTTCCACAGCAATTAGGATTGATACGTTGAAAACCGTTTGTCAGTCCATAGACTAAATATTTCTGAGAAGAAGTATTCTGTGGAAATTTAAAAATAGAAAACTTTTGAACTTCAGGCAGTGTGTTTTCGGATTCATCTTGAAAAAGCTCTGCTCGGTTTTTGTAATTTTCACCGGAAATGGAATGACTGAATAAATTGGGAACCGCGCTTGTAAAAAAGGCGATAAACACTAAATAATGAAAATTTTGCAGAATACTTTTCACGGTGCGAACTTACAAAGAATCTACCAATTAATCGCAGCAAAATTTTTCAGAGAATGTTTAAAATTAGGTTTTTATTCTATTAAATAAAGACTAAAAAACAAAATTTATGACTGCATAAAAGTGCTTCCCGACTTTAAAAGATGTATTTTTACATACTTTAAAAAAAATTGAATGAAAGCGGTATTGTTGATTGTTAAAGAAGAGGAATCGGATTATGTATTGGCAACAACGCTGAAACAAAAAATACAAATTGCCTCACGAATTTCGGTTATTGTCTCCTATATGGAAAGAAATACCTTGAAAAAGGATTTGCAAATTTTTCAAAATAAGGGCATTAATCATGTTCTTGTAATTCCTGTAAATTTTTCTTCCATGGAAGATTATTTGCCTACAAAATCGAAAGTAAAAGATCTGGCTAATGCTTTTCTGGATTTAAAATTAGACTTTATCAATGATTTTTTCACCAATAAAAAGTTTTTAAAACGTTTTGTGAAAAATGCCATTTTAGATAAGGCAGAAGATGTAATGTTCCGTATTTCTTCAACACAAGAAATCAGCGCCCAAGCTGAAGGAATTACTTTTCTAATCGACCATTGGCGCATTGTAGATTTTAAAAGTGGTATTGCTCAATGAGGCAAAATCAGAGTGATTCCTTAGGAACGGCACCCATCGGTAAATTATTAATTCAACAAGCAGTACCTGCATCCATCGGGATATTGGTCATGTCCCTCAACGTAGTTGTCGATACTATTTTTGTAGGAAATTGGATTGGAGCTATTGCCATTGCGGCAATAAATGTCGTGTTGCCCATTTCGTTTTTTATTTCTGCGATTGGAATGGCTGTCGGAATTGGAGGAGCGTCGATAATTTCTCGTGCCTTGGGAAAAAACAGTACATATCGTGCGTCACGAGTATTGGGAAATCAGATTTTATTAGTCCTGACGGTCACATTGCCCATGGTAATGTTCGGAATTTTAATGGCGGATACTTTAATCCCACTTTTTGGCGGAAAAGGAGCGATTTTTGAGTTTGCAAAAAATTACTATAAAATCGTTCTGTACGGAGTTCCCTTGCTCGCATTGAGTATGGTTGGAAGCAATGTGATTCGCGCCGAAGGAAAACCTGCTTTTGCCATGATGGCAATGATCATTCCTTCTGTTTTAAATCTTGTTTTAGATTATATTTTTATTTTTATTTTCGAGTGGGGAATGGAAGGAGCTGCTTGGGCAACCGTTGCTTCTTACGCGGGTGGTTTGGGATACATTCTTTATTTTTTCCTTTCAGGAAAATCGGAATTGAAACTAAGACTAACTTACTTCCGATTTCATTTTCCTATATTAAAAGAAATTTCAGCGCTTGGTTTTGTAACCCTTTCACGACAAGCAATTGTAAGTGTAACCTATTTATTAATGAACAACTTACTTTTCCAATACGGGGGAGAGACTTCGGTGGCTGCTTATGGAATTATCGGAAGAATGTTGATGTTTGCGCTTTTTCCGGTTTTGGGCATCACACAAGGTTTTCTTCCTATTGCAGGGTATAATTACGGAGCACATCAGTTTTCAAGAGTACGAGAAAGTATCAATCGAGCGATTTTTTTTGCAGGCATTCTGGCCATGGCAATTTTTCTGCTGATTGTGTTTTTTTCAAAAGAAATCGTCGTTATTTTTACCCGAGATGTTGAAATTGTAACCATAGCTCCAAAATACATGCGCTGGGTTTTTGCTGCCACTCCGATAATTGCAATTCAGTTGATAGGCGCAGCTTATTTTCAGGCCATTGGCAAAGCGGTTCCTGCACTGTTGTTGACATTGACAAGACAAGGATTTTTCTTTATTCCATTGGTACTTGTTTTACCTCAGTTTTTTGGTGAAATCGGAATCTGGATGGCATTCCCCATTGCTGATGTTTTAGCGACACTTGTTACAGGGTATTTTTTGAATAGAGAAATAAAAAAGAATTTAATTCCGGCAGAGCAATAAATCAGTGCAGCTACAAAATGCGTCACACAAACTGTAAATGGTGCAATTATTGTTATCTTTCTGTTTTCTAAATTGCCATGGCTTTTTATAAAAAATCACTTCGAACCCGTATTTTCTTTTCCATGATTGCTTTGGTTATCGGAGCTTCCATTCTCATAGCCATTGTGACTGTTTTGCAATACAATAAAGACGCTCAGCGTTTTCATCGCGATCGATTGTTGCGAAAAGAAGCCGCCATCAGAGCCAATATAGACTACGTTTTAAAAACTACTACTTATCCCGTAGAAACGGAACAGATTCCACTTATTTTTAAGGATAAAATCTATGAGATTAGAGATATCCACAGTCTTGAATTATTTTTATACGACTTGAACGGAAATTTGTTGAAATCTTCCAGACCTTTATTTTTTAGAGATACAGTCGGGCAAAAAATGTCGGAATATGCGCTTAAACAACTTCAGATGTCTCCTTCAAAAAAGTACATTCGGGAATTTGTTGAAGATGGGCAACGCTATCAATCATCCTATTCTTATATTACGGATAATTACTTTAAACCTTTGGCAATTTTAAACTTGCCTTATATTGAAGATAATGACTACATCACCAAAGAGTTACGTGAATATTTATACCGATTGAGTGTGGCGTATTTTTTTATGCTCATCGCCGGAGTGATTCTTGCTTATTTGCTCACAACTTATATCACAAAGTCTTTAAAAGAAGTGAGTGACAAACTTGTACTTACTCGATTTCATGCGCATAATGAAAAGATTATTATGGAAGATGTTCCTCAGGAAATCGCTTTACTGATAAATTCGTACAATGAAATGATTGACGAATTAGAAAAAAGTGCAGCACAACTGGCAGCAAGTGAACGGGAGACGGCGTGGCGTGAAATGGCAAAACAGGTGGCACATGAAATTAAAAACCCGTTGACACCCATGCGACTTACTACACAAAGTTTAAGACAGCGTTTTGATAAAAACGACCCTGAAATTGAGAAAAAAATTGAAGAATACACCAATACGATGTTGCATCAAATTGACACGCTCAGTTCAATTTCAACTGCCTTTTCAACCTATGCAAAAATGCCGGCGCAACAAGATGAAACGCTGAATGTGGTGCGAATCACCAAATTAGCATTGGATATTTTTCACGAAGAATATATTTATTTTCATGCCGATGAAGAAGAAATTCGTGCGTGTTTTGACCGTACCCAATTAATTCGCGTTGTGACCAATCTTGTTAAAAACAGCATCCAAGCCATCGACCAGAAAAAACCGAAAGTGCCGCGTATAGACGTGAAGGTGTTAAGAAATAATAAACAGGTAGTAATTGAAGTTACAGACAACGGAATCGGAGTGGCTCCACAAGAACAAAAACGCATATTTGAACCGCAGTTTACAACCAAAACCAGCGGCATGGGATTGGGACTTGGAATTATTAAAAATATTATAGAAACCTATAACGGCACTATCGATTTCAAATCTTCACCCGAACAAACAACTTTTACCGTTCGCTTTCCTATCATCGATGAATGATTTTGTTAATTTTGCAATCGAATTAATAATAAAACCTTATCATGAAATTTGAAAATATAATCTACCACACAGAAAATTCGATAGCTACCATCACCATAAATCGTCCGTCTAAGCTAAATGCATTAAATCGTGAGACTATTCAGGAACTTCATGATGCATTAAATAATGCCGACAAAGACTCTGATATTCGCGTTATTGTATTAACCGGAAGTGGAGAAAAAGCGTTTGTTGCCGGTGCCGATATTAGTGAATTTGCGGATTTTTCTGTAGATGAAGGCGAAAAATTAGCTGCCAAAGGACAAGAATTACTTTTTGATTTTGTTGCCAACTTATCGACGCCCGTAATTGCAGCCATCAACGGCTTTGCTTTGGGAGGCGGGTTGGAACTCGCTATGGCTGCACATTTCAGAATTGCTTCCGACAATGCAAAAATGGGTTTGCCGGAGGTTTCTTTGGGAGTCATTCCCGGATATGGAGGAACGCAGCGGTTACCACAGCTTATCGGAAAAGGAAGATCTATGGAAATGATTATGACAGCAGGAATGATAGATGCTCAACAAGCATTGGAGTACGGTTTGGTAAACCACGTTACTGCACAAGAAGATTTATTGGACAGAGCCTATAAAATTGCTTCAAAAATCATGAAGAATTCACCCGTCGCCATTGCTGCCGCTATTCGTGCGGTAAATGCAAATTACGATTCTTCTGTCAATGGTTTTGAGGTTGAAATCAAAGAGTTCGGAAAAGCATTTGGCACTGAGGATTTTACCGAAGGCACACAAGCATTTTTACAAAAAAGAAAAGCTGAATTTCCGGGGCGTTAATCTTGGTAAGCGCGCATGAATTTCTCAGCTTTTTCGACCATTTTTTTGCTTCCACAGAAAAATGGGGTTCGTTGATGCAATTCGGTGGGTTCTATTTCTAAAATCCTGTTGTATCCATCACTGGCTTTTCCTCCGGCTTGTTCGGTTAACAGCGCCATCGGATTGCACTCATAGAGCAGTCTTAATTTTCCATTCGGGTTTTTGGAAGTACTCGGGTAAATGTAAATTCCGCCTTTAATCATATTTCTGTGAAAATCAGAAACGAGGGAGCCGATATATCGCGAGGTGTATGGTCTGTCTTCTTCTTCAGCCTGACAATACTTGATGTATTGTTTTACACCTTGAGGAAACTGAAGGTAATTCCCTTCATTGATGGAGTAAATATTTCCATCCTCGGGGAATTTCATGTTTGGATGTGATAGATAAAACGTACCGATGCTGGGATTCAATGTAAATCCGTTTACCCCATGACCGGTTGTATAAACAATCATAGTGGAGGTTCCGTAAATGATATAACCTGCTGCAACTTGTTTGACACCAACTTGCAGAAAATCTTCCTTTGTAACCGGTGTTCCAATAGGTGAAACTCGGTGATAAATTGAGAAAATTGTCCCTACAGAAACGTTGACGTCAATATTGGAAGAACCATCCAACGGATCGATAAGAACGACGTATTTATTATTGTTCTTTGTGTGTTTCCCAACTATTTGAATGTAATCGTCTTCTTCTTCACTTGCAATCCCGCAAACAATTTCACGATTGGTCAAGGTGTTTATAAATGTCTGGTTTGCAAATACATCCAGTTTTTGTTGGGTTTCTCCTTGAATGTTATTTTTTCCAGCGTGACCGAGGATGTCTCCAAGGCCGGCTTTATTTACTTCGTAATTGACAATTTTTGCTGCCAATCGGATTGAATTAATTAAACGTGAAAGTTCTCCGGAAGAAAATT
>JAAYLC010000088.1 GCA_012522045.1 Bacteroidota bacterium | reverse complement strand
TAACCATGCTTTGCATATTCGCCTGTTCCATAGTCAAAACTGATATCTCGGATAGCTTGTACTCGGTTACGATTGATTTATTTTCTTTATCTCGCTTCATAACCCAACCGCCGATTGAAAAACCTGACTCAAAACCATTCTCAACTAAAAACTTGCTCTCCATATAAGTGTCACGTCCTAACTGTGTGTCAAGCAACATTTTTGCTGTCAGGTGTAACCCTTTCGGGTCGTCAGCCCTCAATTCGACCGGAACACCTACAAATTGGTTGGGATCATGGTTTCTGTAAATTTTTATCTTCGCTCTTCTTTCAGTCACCGTTTTTATAAAAGAATTGGGTGCAGAAATATCGCCCTGCAAATCTTTAACATTATACATATTAGCATAACCAATTAAGTAACCGTCATTATCCGATGGCTCTAAATTAACTGGTGCTTGTTTGTAAATTATTTCGCTTATATCGTTGTTGTTTTATATCATTCCATTATTTTTTGCATACGAGTATGAAATATACATTACTTCACACCCACAATTTATTACATTTTCTGCACTTGCTTCAGGGTCATGAGGTCGGCTCATTGGTTCGGTAAAGCCTGTGCTTGGGACCTCGACCCTCCAAACATCATCTTCATGAATTGCTTTTCCATTATCTAACTTTACGTGCCAGTCTCTTGGGTTTTTGGCACCTCTATGTATCCATATCTTCCAAATTTCCTCCCCCAACTCTTCTTTGATATTATCTTTTGCCCTGAATTTTGCTTCATTCATTGAATTGCCTACTTCTGTTCTGGATATCATCATCGCACGTTGCATAGAAAAATCAAAATCTTTCATCAGTCGGTTTGCCATCTCTTCAAATTCTAATGATTGAGGAATTAAGTCTCCTAACGAGCTTTGAAGTTTCGACAAAGTAGTTTCATTAATTCGTGTTACTTTTTCCGCTAAAACTCCATTAACATAATTCGACCACCAAATTTTGAAAGCATCAAGAAACAAATTCTTTTGCGAAATGTCAGAAAGCAATTTGTATTGGTTAAGGTAAAATCGTTCCCCAACACTCATATACATATCAGTCAGAATTGGTGTAATTTCGTCGGTTAATATACCTGTTTTCAAATAATCCCTCAATTGCTTTTGTAGCGCACGCCCAATCTGTTTAGCATACTTTTTTTCGTATGCTAAAATCAGCCTATTATTTCGTGCTACTAAGCGGTTGAAGTTTATTCTTTTCATTACACATCAAAATTTATATTCATATCTGATAGTGGGACCCTACCGGGTTCAATAAATACCTCATCTGCATAAGGGTTATCAATAGTATCGTATCCCTCTATAATTCGCATTTCATTTATCGTCAGTATCTTCGCAAGTGATTGACGCTCATCTAATGATATTGCCAACTCATCAAATTGCGAAGTATCGTTGTCAATATAGTAGTTTTTATAATCTCTCTCGCTAAATGGCTTAACCAGCCACTCATTTAGCTATTGCTCTTCTTTCTCCAGATACGGAATAATAACATTCGTCACAAATTGAAGCCCAGCCTCTTTTTGATTTTGATAGGTCGGGTTAGGGTCAAATAGTGTAGCGGGTACACCCCATAAATCACATAAATTTATCTGTGAATGTTCTAACGCCTGAATAACAGACAAAGCATCAGGAGACAATCCAATTTGTGTGTATTGAAGTGGCATGCTCGATGCTACTATCTTGTTTTTATTTTTAACGCCTACTATTCGGTCATCAATTTCCTTATCTAATAATTTGACTTGTTCAGGTTGTAACCAAAAATCAGGGTTGCTTGTATTTGGTGAAATAATTCCTTTTGCTCCCTCATTCTCAATTGATTTTATCCACGTTTCGATTGACTTATCATCTAATTGAAGATATTTCAATCCTGCAACCAATGGAGATAAACCCCTCAACTGTTCGCCATCCTCCGTAAAAATTGGATTAGTCATTTTTAGGTGAAAAACATCCTCTACATCAAGTGTTCTTTTTACACCTCCATACATTTTCAATTTCCACCCCTTAATTATATTTTGCGGATCATCAGAGAAAACTGGTGTCATCCAGTTAGCAGGTGCAACATGTAACGATAAGGCTATGTCAGAATTTAATGCTGTTTCACGATATAAAAAAGCCTCCCCCTGAACAAAATAAAATATTCGGAAAAGTTCCATCATTTCAGCCCACGACTGATAATTGTTCGGGGTCTTAAGTAATTGGAGTAAATCGTTTTGCTCGTCTTCAATGATATCGAGTGCTTTTGCTCGATAAATTCTGCCTTTAGCTGCATCAATCGGGACGGTGGATTTTAGAAATTTCTTATACCTCTGTACTGACTTTTCACCAGTATCGTTGTAAAGTATCGTTTCAACTGCATTGCATTTGGTTACAATTTTGTTAACAATCTTGTAAACTTCTGCATTTTGTCCGTAGCCTTTTACAATGAAATCGTTTTTTTCTGGGTCGAAATTGTATAAAACCAGGTTTCTGTTTTGAATTAACCGAGAATATAGCACCTCAAGCAATTCGTTACTGCTTGTAATCTTCCTCTTTGGCTGTATTCCTATGAACTTTAAAATGCTACTCATCTATCAATATTTTTTAATCCCATGAACGAAAACGATATAAAAGATAGAACAAAAGCTATCCGTCCAATCAAATGCCAATTACTCGGGTCAAATGTCATAAAAATAAATGACATCGCCAAATAAATTAGTGTGAATGTTACAATTAAAAATAATATTTCTTTTTTCATAGCTATTGTACGGTTTCGCCATTAATTGAAAATGTAAAGTTGCTCATACCTGTAAGTGCATAGCCAGCAGAATCTAAAAGATGATCGAACGCATCAATTGGTGTCTCACTTTTCTTGTCGTGCCACGTATAATTTTCTAATTCAGTAATCAGATTTCGAGAGTTGGGCGTTACGACTAATTGATACGATTGCATCTTTTTTATCCTCTCAACCACTTTCCATTTTTTAGTTGGTCGGATATTGAAGTATTTTCGCATATCATTAATCAATCGAGGCTCTGCGCTATCTGCTAAAATCAATTCGTTAGGCTTAACGATTGTTTTGAGCCTTGCAATAAGCTGGTCGGTCGATTGCCCATTTTGGTACATTTTCTCCTCAAGATAAACAATGCTTCTTTTTTCGTCAACCGCAAGTTTTACCATTGCATCAGGGTCGTTTGAAAATCCAAAGTCTAAACCAAAGCGATACGGGAGCGTTTCATCAAATTCACCTATTTTCCAATCAGTGTAAATTAAGCCGTCAATTTTACCAGTTAAACCTAAGCCGTAAACCCTCCACTTGTTCGCCCAAAATTCAGATTTAATATTGTGCTCCGTGTCGTAATTTTTTGTATTTGGATTAATAAAACCTCTAACTTTATAATCTAAAATCGTTTCACGCTCTGCATCCGACAAAGCTTCATTATCTTGGAACGTGAGTATCTCAAAATGAGTGTCTTCTCTACCCTTAAAATACTCATCAACCCAAAAAACAGTATTCGGGTTATAGTCAAAAATTCTTCTCTTGGCTCTCGAAATTAGCTCATGCACCTTGTCATAACTTGTTTTGTTCGCTTCATTGATATAAAGAATATCACACCTTAAGCCTTTCCCCACATCATCTTTATCTAATCCTATGAAAGAAATAACGCTGCCATTACCAAAGGTGTATTCTGTTCCCATCCGAAAGTTGTTAGGGTTAAACCGCCCAGTTGATTGAAGTATTGCGATAAAATCTTTTATCACAGTCCTACGCATCTTGGTTAGCTCTTCAGATGCAATAATTATATTTCGTTTTTTCTTTAAAGCTAAATCAATAATCATCGCAAGAATTGCATAGGTTTTTCCTGCGCCTTGTCCACCCTGAAAAATAAAATTTTTCTTATCGCTCCATAAACGATAAGTTTTATTTATTATTTTCTTTGTGGCTGTGGTAACTTGCATTATTTGTCGTTTTTAGTGTCCGACCCCTCCTTAACGTCAATGTTAAATAACGGTTGTTCTTTAATCGTTTGCTCAATGTACTGTTGATTGAGTGAACGCCTTAGATCTTCATCAGAAATAATTCTCATAGCAGCTATCTGCAAAGTAGCATTATCAGAGCTTATCCATTTGTTGAGCATATACGTAACGCCAGACGTTCTATTTTTAGCCAATGCACTCTTTATGGTATCTAATTTCTCTAAATCATGGTTATATGC
>JAAYLC010000136.1 GCA_012522045.1 Bacteroidota bacterium | reverse complement strand
GCTTATACGGATCGTCAAGGTTTAATTCGGCAATCAGGTCTTTGTTGAATGTAACAGCCCATGTGCCGTAGTTGTCCATTATAGATATATCGCCGGTAGCGTAGTATAGTCTTTTCGCCACGGACATACCGGTGACTATGTTGGCGTCCCACCAGTCTTTGTCAAGGTTTAGTCCGGGTACGCCGTGAAGATCGGCAAGATAACCCGATTTGACAAGCGGGGCAAGCTGAGAAAGTCCCGTCGTCAGGACATCGAATGAATCGTCTCCGGCGAGTATTGCGCTTTTGGCGACAGTTTCCGGAGTCTGCTGTTTGTTTTCGGCTACCCGGATATTCAGAGTCTCCTCAAGCAGACGGTTGCGCTCGTGTACAGCGTCGTTTATAGGTTCACCGTTAAGCGATTCGCTTAAAACATCGCGGGTAAACCACAGCGAAGCCTTTGCGTCAGAGCGGTCGAGCACAGTGAAAGCATAGCCTCCGTAATCAGCCTTCGGAATACCGGCCAACACAATGTCGAGCTTATCGCGAACCGTCAGCTCGCGCTCTGTTTCGGACGGAAGCGTTTCTTTTTCACTGTCAACCGCCGTGCTTTCGTCCCTCGCTCCGCCGGATTGCCCGGAACAAGAGACCGCCGCGGTTAATAACATCGACAGAGTAATGAAAAGTGACAGATATCCTTTGAGGACTGCAAATTGTTTTTTCATACTAATCTCCATTCTGCCGCTAGAGCGTCAGCACAAATAGAGATGAAAGCTGACGGATGGCGACGAAATTTAATATTTATATTGTATACTATTTACGAGGAAAGACAAACTACAACGCACGTAGAGGTGAGTCGTAGAGGTACTTCTTGCTGAAAACAGTATATAAATCAGTGTTAGGATCATCTTGTCAAGCACAAATAAGTGTTGCCTTTGAGCACGTACGCTAAGAATTGTTTTAACACCTGTTAGATTGTGTGATGATTCAGTCACTGTCTTTTCCTCGTATCTCAATTCGAGGAGGGATATTTTTTGAAAGTTGTTTATCCGATTTGTTGTGGCGTAGACGTTCACAAGTCCTTTTTGGTCGGAACGATTATCTCTACTACCGACGGAGTACAGCCTCATTACCAAAAGAAACGCTTTTCTACTTACAATTCCGATCTGCGCCGCTTTGCCGATTGGCTTCACTTAAACAATTGCCTTGACGTTTGTATGGAATCCACGGGCAAATATTGGGTTCCCGTGTTCAACATTCTTGAAGAACGAAGCATCCGTGTGACCATTGCTAACCCCAAATGGGTAAAAGCCGTAAAGGGCAACAAGGATGATACCAAGGATTCCAAGTGGATCGGAGACTTGTTTCGTTTAGGACTTGTTCCCGGCAGCTTTATTCCGTCGAAGAAGATTCGTATTCTTCGTGAGTTTACCCGCTACCGTTACAAGCTGATGTCTATGAAAAGCAGTGAGAAAAACCGTTTTCAAAACGCATTTACCGTCTGCAACGTTGCTCTCGATTCTGTAGTTTCGGATATGTTCGGTAAGTCTGCAACCGCAATTACAGATCACCTGATATCTGATGCTCCCTTCGATCCGGAATACTGTGTCTCTCTTTTACGACGCTCTTTGAAAAAGAAAGCTGATTCCGTGCTTGAATCCATTGAAGGTTATTTAATTACAGATGAGCAAAAGCTTCGTATGAGAATTGTCCGTTCGCACATTGATTACATCACTGATGCGATTGCACAAGTGGATTCTGCGATTGACGCAATGGTTGAAGAGTTTGAAAACACAATTTCTTTGCTCCGTACCATTCCCGGTGTTGACCGCAATTCTGCAATTACCATCATTTCCGAGATAGGTAACGATATGTCCGAATTCGGTTCCTCAAAGCGTTTGTGTTGTTGGGCGGGATTGACACCCGGCAACAATGAATCTGCCGGTAAGAAAAAGTCTGTTCGCATTACACGTGCAGGAGTGTATCTCAAACCTGCATTGGTACAAGTTGCCCATGCAGCCGTGAAAGCTACAGACAATTCTTACTACCGCTTGAAGTATGAGCATATCTCTAAACGCAGAGGAAAGAAACGAGCTATTATTGCCATTGCACGAATGATTCTCACTGCTATTTTCCAAATGATGACTACGGGTGAGGTCTGGAATCCTACCGACTTGTTTAAGGTGGATATGCCCGATTCCCTTAAGGAACGGCAATTATCTAAAGCTGTTAAGCAAGCCACTAAATTTCTTGAAAAGCAAGGGTTAACCGTTTATTAGATTGGTCTTTCTGTTTTTTTGCCTTGCAAATAATTGCTTTATTGCAGGGCTTTTTTGTTATGCCTTTATTCTGATAGCACAAACTTTACTTTCACGCTAATAGACTCCTGTAATAATTGTTAAGTGTATTGCTGACAGTTTGTTATTGCTTGGCATAAGTCTCAAAG
>JAAYLC010000168.1 GCA_012522045.1 Bacteroidota bacterium | reverse complement strand
CACGTCCACTTCACAAGCAGCACGTGCGTTTTTATTCTGAGCCCACATAGTATCCCCGAAAAACACTAATAAAACAATTAAGACTGATTTTGACATACGATTGAGTTTCATATTCATAAAATTATAAAAAATAAGTTTCATTTTTAATTTAAATTAAGCCGATTACAGTTTCAAACGCAATCCGGCGTAGTACATACTACCAAAAACCGGTCCGTAAACCAATGTAGAATCAAAATATTCGCCAAACGGATTTTCAGCCGAAATAATCGGATTGTTTTGACGAACATTTGTAATATTCTCTCCTCCGACATACACTTCAAATTTGGAAGAAAAAACCCTTGTCAGCTGTGCATTGAGCGTATTTATTTGCGGAGAGTATTCGCTTCTTCTAAAAGCCTCCGGATTGGTATCAGTGGATGGAAAACGTTGTTTGCTCAAAAAGTTATAGGTTGCGTCAAATTTCCACTGACGGTTTTTATCGGTTATCGGACTTTGGAAACCGGCATTGGCAAAAAAGCGGTGTTTTGGAGTCAATGCTTTTTCTTTCCGACCTTCCAAATAATCGGTTTGTGCGTCCAAATAACGATAAGATAATCTCAAACTGAGAAAATCTGCTGGGGCATAAGAAAATTCAGATTGGAAAGTGTTGGCAAAACTTTTTCCGTCCAAATTATAAAACCTGACTTGTCTCGGGTCTTCCCAATCTACCACGATTTGATTTTGAAAATCGGTTCGGTAAAAGTCTATTGAAATTTCCGCATTTTTGTTCCATAAATTAAAACCTTGCATAAAAGAAAGTCCGTAATTCCAAGCTTTTTCAGCATCCAAACCATAAAAATCACCCGTATTGTTCAAAATCGAAATTTGTCTTGATGAAGCAAAAAGCTGTTGATTTTCAATGAAAATTGATGGCGTTCGGACTCCCCTACCCATCGACAACTTAATTGCTGATTGGTTCCAAGGCGTATAACGAGCGTGTAAACGAGGTGTGATAAACCCTTTAATTTTGTTGTGATAATCTGCACGAATGCCGGCGGTAATCAACAAATTATCCAGATTGTCATAAGCATATTCAAAAAATACTCCGGTTGAAAACTCTTCCCGACCATAATTTTCAATGTTTACCAATTCGTCATATCGGTCATGCGTAAAACTCAATCCTGTTTGAAAATTGTGACGCGAATCTCCGATAATGGAACTAAAAATTCCATTGGCATAAAAACTTTGATGGGCAATATCAAAAATATTGAAACCGAAATAAGAATCTTGTTTGTGATAACTGAATGCGGATTGAATCCCAAAAGATTGATAAGGGATGTCAGGAAATACATAACCGATTTTTAAAGAAGCATCGGCGCGTAGCGTTTCAATCTCACCGCCCCAAAAGTTATTTTGAAATTTATCGCTGTCCGGATTAAAATCTACTTGACCGGTTTGTTTGTTGTCGGTCAACATTCTCATCGTCAAGAATCCAACCCAGCCTTTTTCTTCATCGGTATATTGCCAACGGTTAAGAACATTCAATTGCTTTGCCAACGGATTGTCCAAAAAACCGTCGTTGTTATTATCCATTTTGGACTCCCGGAAATTTCCATGAAGATACAAACCCGTGTGCCATTTGGGATTCAGTTTAAAATTTGAGTGATTGTTTAATTCCAAACGTCCGTCAGCACTTGCATATGCATTCAGAAAAAAAGGATGATCGGTGGTTGGTTTTTGTAATTCCACATTAATTTGTCCGGCAATACTTTCATACCCTTGCACCACACTTCCGGCACCTTTGGAAATTTGAATACTTTCTACCCAAGTACCGGGATAAAAACTCAATCCGAAAGCGTGTGCAGCACCACGAATGGCAGGAATATTTTCAATAGATATTAAGGTATTCGGACTGGTCAAGCCCAACATTTGAATTTTTTTATTTCCGGTAATGGCATCGGGAAAATGAACGTCAATTGCAGGGTTGGTTTCAAAACTTTCTGCCAAATTACAACAAGCTGCTTTGAGCAATTCGGCACTGCTGATGTTGATTACATTCTGAGCAGATAAATATGATTTAAACGTGGTTTGTCTTCTGCTTTTAAGCACAATGGCATCCAATTGCGAATCCGGAACCATCCAATGTTCAATTCTTGCGGGTTCTTTAACCTGAATGGTATCGGTTTTATATCCGACGAAACTTACAATCAATCCTTAGTTGTTTTTTTCAAAAGGAATTTCAAATTTTCCGTCAAAATCTGTAACTGTTCCAATTTGAGTATCAGCCCAATACACATTCACGCCGGGAAGCGGCATATTTTCTTCGGCTGTATTTTCATAAATTGTTCCGGAGATTTTTTGCTGTGCAAACACACTTTGGGAAATAAGGGTTATAAATAATATATATATGATTTTTTTCATGATAACATCTTTAATTTAAGGTAAATAGAAATTTAGTTCAAAAAAGAACTACCGTAAATCAGATGTATTTCAAATCAGGAATGTCTGGTGGAAAATCAAGATGTCTTGTTTCCAAGGGGGTAACGGAGGTGAAAAATAAGAAGGAATTTCCTCTGAAAAATAAGGTTCAATTTCTAAAAATTTATAGAAATCGATTCCGGAAGAAACAAGGTTGGGAATAAAGTTTATGGCAACGTAATTGACCGAAAATTCTTTGTCAGTCTTAATCTGGTGAAAAACATTCGTACAGCAATCGCCGGAATGGGTTTCTTCTTCACAACACGAATCAGAAGCTACATCAGATTCGCAATGCATTTCTTTTTGTCCTATCGTAAGAACGGTTTCTATAATGGCATCTTCACAAAAATGCTGCCCGAAAGTAAGCTGCATATTGCTCAGCAACAATAACGAGGATAATATTACAGAAATAAATCGTTGCACAAATGCTCAATTAGATTTCAGGCAAATATAAAAAATTCAAACATATTTCACCTTGCATTATCAGTGAATTTCTTTTTGAATCACCGGAATACAAATTTAATTTACAATGCACTTCGATAAATTAATTAATTTTACCGCGAATTATGGATCGCTTATTATACATACTTATTTACCCTCCGCTTTGGTTGCTCTCAAAATTGCCTTTTCCGATTTTGTATCTTTTATCGGATTTTATTTTCATTCTTGTTTACCATATCCTCGGGTACAGAAAAAAAACGGTTTTGGACAACCTAAAATTGGTTTTCCCTGATAAATCGTTGGATGAATTATTGCGTATCCGTAAAGCCTTCTTCAGACATTTTTGTGACATTTTAGTTGAGACAATTAAAGCATTTACCATTTCTGAAAAAGAAATCAAAAAACGGTTTTTAATTAGTAATCCCGAGATTTTAGATGCTTATTTTGCTGCGGACAGAAGTGTTTTTTTAATGGCGGGCCACTACGGAAACTGGGAATGGTCGGGAATCTTAAACAAATTCATTCCGCATCAGGGTCTGGCAGTTTATAAACCTTTACGAAATCAACATTTGGATGCATTGGTTAAAAAAATTCGCGGACGTTTTGGTGGAATTATCGCAAGCAACAAAAAAATTGTAACCAAACTTTATCGGATGCATAAAAAAGGAATCAATACGCTTACGTATATTTTATCCGATCAAACGCCAAAATTAAATGCCTATAAATATCGCGACACATTTTTGGGTGTAGACGTTCCCATGTTTACCGGAACTGAGGAACTCGCCAAACGTCTTGACTTTTCTGTAATTTATTTAAGAGTGGAAAAAAAGAAACGAGGATACTACGAAGTTACCCTCGTCCCTATTGCCGACAATCCGAAAAAGTATCCAGATTATACCATTACTCGCAAATTTTTTGATGCACTCGAAAATCAAATTCAAGAACGTCCGGAGTATTATCTTTGGTCCCACAAACGATGGAAACACCGTTTGAAATAGCTTAAATCCCTGCTATCTCTTTAATTTCATTTACAAATCGCGTGGCAAGCGCATCGGCTTCTTCTTGTGATTTTGCTTCTGTGTAAATTCGGACAATCGGTTCTGTATTGGATTTTCTTAAATGCACCCAGTTTTCGGAAAAATCTATTTTTACACCATCAATAGTATTTATTTCTTCTGAAGCGTACTTTTTTTCAATTTTATTCAAAATCGCATCGACATCCAATTGAGGCGTTAATTCAATTTTTTGTTTGCTCATAAAATACGCCGGATAGGTTTTGCGCAATTCGCTTACCGTTAATTTAT
>JAAYLC010000171.1 GCA_012522045.1 Bacteroidota bacterium | reverse complement strand
TCAGTACACGCTGTTCCAATATGGCGCACGATCACCCGTTTTCTATTTTCGATTTTGTAAACCTGTATCGAGACCGATTTGTCGGAGTACTTTATTTGCCGGATTTTGTACATTTTTGACGATTAGGTCAGCAAAATACGATTTTTTTGAAATTAACATCCTCAATATCAATCGGTTACACTTTATATATAAACCCAAAAAGTTCATTAGGAATTAAGTTTCTATAGTTATAAAAGGAGAATTCACACTTCCGGCAGTTTGCCAAAGTTTCGTTATCCAACTTCGTCGTTTCATGTTCACCGACATTTTGAGGATTTTTTGCGATCCGCTTTTTACGACATAAGAGCCGATCCCGAGAGCTTTATAACGCAGTGTTTTAAGTGTCGGCCTAACGCTTTCCCTGACAACAACCTGCTTAAATAAACTCATCAGATTGTAAGCGATCATCAGGAAGTTTAATGTGGTTTCTGTTGCATCAAAACTCTGTTGGTTTATTTTGTCTAAACCATAATCATACTTCAACTCCTTAATTCTATTTTCGCAAGTTGCGCGTTGGCGATATAACCTCCATATTTCTGCCGGCGGCAGCTTTAAATTGGTGATGTAACAGGTGTGCCTGTATCCGTTTACCACTTCATAATCCTCAAACAACCGTAGCACTTTTCCGGTCGCCTTTGGACGTTCAGATACTTTTTGCCTTACCATAATAAGTCTTCTTGGCTCATCCCAGGTGGGTGACTGATACATGGTCTGCGCTATTTCAATTCCATCATCAAGCATTAGCCAAACTTTTTGGCTTTGAATAGTACGCTGTATCGTAACATACAATGGGCAACCGATGATATACGATATAGGTGTATCATAGGTTTCAAGCAATTCAAATATCTTTTTTGAGTAAAAACCGGTATCTGCTCTTAACAAGCCAATACGCTTATCCTTAAGGTGGTGGAGCGTTTGATTGAGGAACGCTTCAAAGTTATTGGCGGTATGCGCATCCCCACTACGAAGCCAAAAATTAGCGACCATTTCCACATCAGCAATAAATGCCATTAACGGGTGATGAGAATTACGACCGGGCTTTTTAGGGTTGTATCCTTTTGAAGCACCCTGCTGCGTTCCATATCTTGTTACAACCGATGAATCCAGGTCAAGAGTAAAGTTGTCAAAAGCGAGGTTATTGAAAAACCATTGGTATAGATAATCAAAAACATTCGCATTGTCCTCCATTGTAAATTTTTGAAAATAGCGGATAAATGCGCGGTGCCCGGCCATACGTTTCCAGCCAAACATCTGCTGTATCATTCCGTCAAAACGGGTGACTTCTAAATGCTCATAGCGGCTGGCACCACACCAAACGGAAATAATAAATTGCATAATAAGCTGAACCGGATCGTAACCTCTGTTTGATCCTTGAGTTGGTAACGGCGCCTCTTTCAACACTTCAGAAAAAGACATCTTATCCATCATTTTTTGAAGAATAGCGATGCCACCCCAAGGCGTTATTTCCTTATCGGTGAACTCGATTTTTAGGTTCGACATTGTGTAAGATTTTCTTACTGCTAATTTCGAACAACATCGATACAACTATGCAAAAAGAAATCAACAACAGTAAGCGTTTCAGTGGATAACTTTCTAATGACCGTCATTAGAAAAAATATCTATTGACCGATTTGGGTTTAACAATTAAACGGTCAGCACGTAAACTCAGACCCTGCAAAAAAATCTCGGCGGTTTCGCGGGCTCTGCTCGCATTACTGGTATAAAACCGATTGGGAAAAACTTGCTTGACCCGAAGTACCGCGGCCGCTTGTGCCGCATCTTCCCGACCTGTAGCTGTCAGTGTTCGATCTATATCCCGCTCCGCGGGTCCGGCCCATCCGCTTTCAGC
>JAAYLC010000133.1 GCA_012522045.1 Bacteroidota bacterium | reverse complement strand
GGCGTATTAAAGGCACTTTTTATACTGTTAGCAGTGTTGTGCCATATCTTAAAGCAAAAGGAATTAAAGCAAAAGTTTATCCAAGTGTAGATTATTTAAAAGGTGCTTTTAGAATAAATAAAAGTGCAATTGCAGTATCTTCTTGGGGTGATTTAAGAAAAGCAAATTTTTCAAATAGACCGATAATTCTTTTTGAACATGGCACTGGGCAAACGTACAGTAATCGACATACTTCATATGCTGGTGGCAGAGGGCGTGAAAACGTTAGATTGTTTTTGTGTCCAAATGAATTGGTAGCAAATAAAAATAAACAAAATTACCCAGGTGCTAGAATAAAAGTCGTTGGATGTCCAAAAATGGATGAATTTTATTTAAAAGAAAAAGTGCATAATAATGAACCAGTGATTGCAGTTAGTTTTCACTGGGATTGTCAAGTGTGTCCTGAAACTAAAACATCGTTTGATTATTTTAAAGATGGTGTTTTGGAATTAACCAAAAAGTATAAAGTGTTAGGGCATGCACATCCGCGTATATGGAATAAAATTTCGCCATGGTATAAACAAAACGGAATAGAACGAATTTGGAGTTTTGAAGATATAATGGACAAAGCTGATGTCTATATTATAGATAATTCTTCTACTTTATTTGAATTTGCGTCATTAGACAAACCAGTAGTCGTGTTAAATCCGCCGTGGTATAGAAGAGAAATAAATCATGGATTAAGATTTTGGGAATTTGCTGATGTAGGAGTAAATTGTAATAATGGTGGAAAACTGGCTAGTTGTGTAGACAAGGCCTTAGATGACCCATCTGAGATACAAAAGAGACGTAGACAGATAAATAACATATTGTATCCAATTCGTGATGGTAGTAGTAGTGAAAGAGCGGCAAATGAAATAGAGAAAATTTTTACATAAAAAAAGAGGCTTTCGCCTCTTAAAACTTAATTCTGCATTGATTGCAGCAGTATTCATCAGAGTAATACCATACATCCATTTTGCCGTTTTTCTTGTATCCGCTACAAAAAACTTTTTTACCTTTAAGCTCAAAAACAACAATTTTCCCCCAATTTTCTTTTTCTTCGATAATCGATTTGATACCTTTTGAAGAAAGTTCTTGTTGAATTTTTGCAATTTTTCTTTTTATAACTTCGAGATGAAATTCTTTTCCTTCTTTAGAATCCACGAAATGGATAACTTCTGTGATAGACATTTTCTTTCTTTTTGCAAAAAGTTCATTAAATTTTGAATTTTCCATTAAACTATGCCTCTTTTCAAGTTTTTATCTTAATTCTATTATATCATGTAAGAGTTAGTTGTAAATAGGTAGGCACTAAGTTTTTTAAGTGTTTTTAAGGAGGAATTTAAAATGGCAGTACGCGTAACTGATGCTGAAGTAAAAGAGATAATTGATACAGAAATAACAACAACTGCTTTTATTACAGTGGCTAATTTAATGGTAAATAGATATCTCGTTGATAAAATATCTGATAACGATTTATTAAAAGAAATTGAAAGATGGTTAGCGGCGCATTTGGTTGCAGTTAGAGATCCTAGACAGAAGAGTGTATCAATTGGATCAGCATCTACTACATTTCATGGTAATTCAGGATTAGGCCTTGATTTTACTCCATATGGTCAGCAAGTTAAGTTGTTAGATTATACTGGTGAATTATCAAAAGGTGGATTAAAACGAGCAACGTTCGAGGTAATATCTGAAACAGATTCTGCAGAATATGATGAATGGGAAGAATAAAAAAAGACGCTTTCGCGTCATTTAATTAAAATCATTTAATTAAATTTGTTTGTGTCATTGCTAGCGTTTAGCAATGCTGCAACTTTTATATTTGAGAATTGTGTTTGAGAATATTCCCAGCAAAATCTTATTCCAAGTTCTTTTTCCTCAAAAATATTTAAGTGATAACGTGTTCTATAATGTGATCTTATCCTTTCAGGTCTTCCATGCCTATCGCATTTTGCGTAACATTCTTTTTCTTTTTTAATTGTTCCAATATTGTACTGTTCTTTAGTCTCAGTATTGATAACAATAATTTCTTTTGTTTTTTCATTAATAATATTTGTTTTTACTTTTAACATTTTTAATCATTCTCCTTTATCTATTTGGTTTATATTTCTATTATATCATACCGGTGTAGGTTGTAAATAGGCTGGTGATAAAAACATGAGTTGGTACACAAATTTATTAAAACAGGATGCAACATATTGGCCTTTAACAGCAAGAGATGCATATGGTAATGATAGTTATGGTGAACCACAACAAATAAAATGTAGATGGGAAGATATTCAGGAATTAATCATAACTGCTGATGGTGAAGAAAAACGTTCAAATTCCTATGTATTTGTAAATATTGATTTAACAAACAAAGGTTATTTATATCTTGGCATTAGTGAAGATGCTGACCCGAGATTAATTCAAGGGCCTATGTTAATACAAAAATTTGAAAAAATACCTTCTATTGATGGCAAGATAACACAACGAAGGGCGTGGTTGTAGTGCCTAGAATTGGAGTAAAATTAGAAGGAGTTGCTGAACACGTAAACGCTCTAAATAGAGCAATTAGAGATCAAGGAATAGCAACGCAAGCTGGTTTAATTAAAGCTGGGTTATTTGTGCAAAGAGAAAGTCAAAAACAAGTGCCAGTTGATAAAGGAAATTTAAAAGGTAGTGCATATACTGATTATAGAGAATCGCCTGGAAAGAAGATTGTTGAAATAGGTTATGGTGCAGTTTATGCGGTACGCCAACATGAAGAAGTCACTTGGAGTCATAAAGTTGGCAAAGCAAAATTTCTTGAGGATCCAATCAAAGAAAATACAAAAACAATATTAGAAATTATTAAAAATGGATAAGAGGTGGTAAAGTTGCCAAATCCAGCATATGATCATGCTGATTATTTAGCAATATTGACTAACACAACATTAGGAAATAATATTGTAGTTGATAAAAAACCTGAAGAACCAAATGCTATAATTTCAGTTCATAACACTAATGGATACCCATCGATAAAAACACTCGGAACAAATGAAGAAGATATAAGGAAGCCAGGATTGATGGTAAGTATAAGAGGCAATCCAGGTGATTATGCTAATTCAAGAGCAAAAGCCGATATTATATTTGCTGCTTTAAAGAAAAAAGGCAATTATATGGTTAATGGAAACTATTATAAAAGTTGCTTAGTTGTTGGTGACTTAGGGAAGCCAGAATATGATGAAAAGAATAGACCTAATTGGTACATTAACTTTGAATTAATAATGTAACCTAATGTCACCGGCGACACTGAGTGTTATTTTAAATAATAAAGTAGGTGATAAATTTGGATGCAAATGAACAAAATTATACAATTAGTAAATGGAAAGGCAAAGATAAATATTCGTGTCGTTTTTGTTTCTATGATACAACAAAATATGAAAATATTGTAGAACACTTAAAACAACATGAAGAATATGAAAAGCAAAAACGTCATAAAGAATATGAAGATAGTGGAGTTCTTATTCTTGACCAGCGTGGAAATCCGATTAATTTATTAGAGAGGTGATATAGTTGTTTAAATTTGATTTGCAATTTCATTCAGCTCAAAGTCCAATTGGAACGCAGTTTAAATTAGGTGATAGTTCACTACCTGAAACTTTTGCTGCTATTGGTGGGTTAAAATCTATTAGTGGCATTGGCGCTTCAAGAGATCCCATAGATATTTCTACTTTGGAAACAAACGGATGGGATCAAATAATGCCTGGAATTAAAAAGTCAAAACAAATAACTTTAGAAGTAAATTTTGATACTGATGATGCTACCCATGATTGGGATACTGGGTTAATATCTAATTTTAATGATAATGTTAAAGCAAATGCTCAATTAGTGTTTCCAAATGGGGTAATTTTTTCGTTTGAGGTTTACGTTGTTGACTTTGAAATTAATGGATTTGAGGTTGATGGCATTATTTCTGGTACATTTATTGTTAAACCTACCGGAATAATGTCATTTAATACTGGTAGCGGAAGCTAAAATAAAGGGAGGATTTTAAATGTCTAAGTATTTAACTAGAGAACAAATTTTAACTGTGGACGACATGATAAAAGAAGAAGTTCCTGTGCCAGAATGGGGAGGGACAGTGCTTGTAAAGCGGTTAAGTGGCGAAGAAAGGGATCGTTATGAAGATTCGCTTTACAAACAAGAAGGTAAAAAGTATAAATTAACGGTTAATAATATTAAAGCGCGTTTGGCAGCGTATTCAATTATCGATGAAAATGGTAATCGGATTTTTACTGAAGTTGATATTGCTGAGCTTGGTAAGAAAAGTGCAAAGGCTCTAAATAGAGTTGCTGATGTATGTAGAAAGTTGTCTGGATTTACTGATGAGGATATGAATGAATTAACAAAAAACTCAGAAGCAACAACTACCGAAGATTCACCTTCCGCTTAGCTTTAGCTTTAGGAAAAACACGCCGGGAGGTGTTGCATTCTTTAGATTCATATGAGCTTACAGTATGGATGGCATATTATC
>JAAYLC010000029.1 GCA_012522045.1 Bacteroidota bacterium | reverse complement strand
TTGTTTAATTTGCCCGAAGACGTTCAGGTGTTTTGCAACCGAGGGACGAGTGGATTTGACGGCAGTGTGAGTACTGCTGTCGGTGCAGCTTACGCCTCGGAATTACCAACGATTTTAATAACCGGAGATTTGAGTTTGTTCTATGACAGCAATGGGTTGTGGAATGCACATATTCCAAAAACTTTTAAAATCATTGTAATCAATAACAGTGGCGGCGGAATTTTTAGAATTCTTCCCGGTGAAAAAGATACGGAGGTTTTTGATACATTTTTTGAAACAAAACATCAGTTAACTGCGATTGATCTTGCGCGCATGTATAAATTTAAGTATCGTGCTGTTACCAGTGAAAACGAGTTGGAAGCTTCGCTTCAATTATTTTATGAAGATGCAGACGGTCCGGCAATGTTGGAAATCATAACTCCAGATCAGGTGAATGACCTCGTTTTATTGGAATATTTTAAGTATATTAAATAAATTCATCAATCAAAGTAAAAGTAATTTAGGAAATGATAAAACTCGGAGAATATAACACCTTAACCATATTGAGAGAAACCGAACCGGGATTGTATCTCGGTGATGCGGAAGGAAACGACATTCTTTTACCTCATAAATACAAACCCGAAACGTATACTTTGGGCGATTCCATTGATGTTTTTGTTTATTTGGATCACGAAGAACGTCCGATTGCCACAACATTGGAACCCTTTATAAAATTGAATGAATTTGGGTATCTCCACTGTGCAGCAGTGACAGAAGTTGGTGCATTTTTAGATTGGGGATTGGAAAAACAATTGTTTGTGCCGTTTCAAGAGCAAGCTCGGAAAATGAAGCAAGGAAGTTGGTATATCGTGTATATGTATTTGGATGAAGTTACCAATCGCTTGGTAGCATCCAGTAAAACCGATCGGTTTCTTGACAATAAGGAATTAACAGTTTCTGAATTTGAAAAAGTAAGCATTCTCGTGACGCATATTACGGACAAAGGGGCAAATGTCATCATTAACGGCAAACACAAAGGACTGATTTATTTAGAAGATATTTTTGAAGATATCCGCACCGGAGATCGTTTGCCTGCTTACATCAAGAAGATTCGTCCGGACAATAAAATCGATGTGGTTTTACAAGAACCGGGATACAAAAGCATCGAACCAAATGCTGCCTATATCCGAAGTGAACTTGAAGCTGCCGGTGGATTTTTGCCGCTTCATGACAAATCCGACCCTGAAGAAATTAAAAATTTGCTGGGGATGAGTAAAAAGAGCTTTAAAAAAGCCGTTGGAACTTTATTTAAGAACCGTATTATTTCCATAAAGGAGGACGGTATCGAGTTGTTGTAAATTAGAACCTTCTTCCCATTCGATATGGGGCACAACGCGGACACATACCAAAAGGCGGGCAATGATCGGCAACAAAAAAACCGCGTGCTGCATCCTTGTAAGCAGTATTTTTAACCTTTGTAGCACTGTCTGCCGAGTAACTTGAATTTCCGCCATAAACTCCGTATTCTCGTGGATCAATGGAAAGCTCAATAGAAGTTTCCTGAAAAGATTCAGCGGCTATCATCGCTTCCATCATATTGACAGGTTCGCGGAAATTATGACGATTCAGTTGGAAATTGGAAAATCGCGTGGTGGCTGTTTTTGATTTCAAAATAGAAATAGGAGTATCGAAGACATCCGGAACAACGGGCAATTCCACAAAATTGAGTTTGCCTTTATAAGATTCAAAATCCAATTGTGCAGAAACTGCCAATGGAAATAAAAAGAAAAAAAACAACCACTTTTTCATACCCTCAAAGATATCAAATTTTGAGCCAATTTATAACATCCATATCGATTATCCGATAAACCTCCATCGGGAAAACATCTTTACATCCTGCGTATTATTATCGGAAGCACGCGATTTTCAACGTCTTATATTTTTTTATTCCATTTTAATCGCAAACTGTTCGAAACCACACTCACGCTACTCAGTGCCATGGCTGCTCCGGCAATCATCGGATTGAGTAAAAACCCGCTGATGGGGTAGAGGACACCTGCTGCAATCGGAATGCCGATAACGTTGTAAATAAATGCCCAGAATAAGTTTTGCTGAATGGTGGTAACCGTTTGTTTTGACAAGCGTATTGCTTGGGGAATCTTCATTAAATCTGATGAAATGATGGTCATTTTTGCAACATCCATTGCAATATCCGAACCTTTACCCATCGCAATACTTACATCTGCAGTTGCCAGTGCGGTACTGTCATTGATTCCGTCACCAACCATGGCCACGGTTTTTCCGTTTGCTTGCAATTGTGTCACAAAATCAGCTTTATCCTGTGGGAAAACTTCGGCTTTGTAATTTGTGATTCCGGTTTGTTCGGCGATGGCTTTTGCAGTTGCTTGGTTATCGCCGGTTAACATATACAAATCAATTCCCATTGTTTGCAATTCTTTTATTGCAGTTACGGAAGAGTCTTTTATTTTATCGGAAATGGCAATGACCGAAATTGCGTGCTTACTGTCGGAAAACCATATCACGGTCTTCGATTCTTTTTCCCATTGGGAAGCTGTTTTATTTAACGTGTCGGATACTTGAATTTGATGATCACTCATTAATTTTCGGTTCCCTACATAATAAGTTTCACCATTAAAAGTTGCTTTTGCACCTTTTCCCGTAATACTTTTAAACTCTGAAACCTCCGCAGCATCAATTTCCTTAAAGTGGTTTATTACTGCATCCGCCAACGGATGTTCAGATTGCTTTTCGATTCCAATTAAAACAGCTTTGGTGTCTTTGTAGTCATTCAACCATTTTACATCGGTAATTACCGGTTTTCCTTCGGTAATGGTTCCGGTTTTGTCCAAAATAATGGCATCTACTTTTTTGGTCAATTCCAGACTTTCTGCATTTTTAATCAGAATTCCATTTTCTGCTCCTTTTCCCACACCGACCATAATTGCTGTGGGTGTTGCCAAACCAAGAGCACACGGACACGCAATGACCAATACGGTAATGGCTGCCAGCAGCCCGTGAACCAGTCCGCTTTCGCCACCGAGAATTATCCATAAAATAAAGGTGAGAATAGCAATTCCGATAACGACAGGAACAAATATTCTGGCAATTTTATCGACTAATTGTTGAACCGGAGCTTTGCTTCCCTGCGCATCTTGTACTGTTTTGATGATTTGCGCAAGCATTGTTTCTTTACCCACTTTTACGGCGCTGAATTGAAAACTACCCTTTTGGTTAATGGTTCCTGCAAATACTTTTTCGTTTTCTATTTTATGAACGGGAACAGACTCACCGCTCAACATACTTTCATCAACATACGATTCTCCGAAAGTAACGATTCCGTCAACGGCAATTTGTTCACCCGGTTTTACCAAAATCGTATCGCCAACTTGAATGTCTTCAATAGGAATTTGTTTTTCAGTTCCGTCCTGTAGCATCACATTTACAGTTTTAGGCTGTAAACCCATCAGCTTTTTTATGGCTGAAGAAGTACTGTCTTTGGCCTTTTCTTCCAGATATCTTCCGATGAGAATAAATGTGATAATCACCGCCGCCGCTTCAAAATAAACGTGAGCTTCCAATCCTCGTTGTTCCCAAAAATCAGGGTAGAACATGTTAAAGACACTAAATAGATAGGCAATTCCCGTACTCAGCGCAACCAGCGTATCCATATTGGCTTTTCGGTGTTTGGCTTGTTTCCACGCATTTATGAAGAAATCTCTTCCCAGCCATAAAACTACGGGAGTAGAAAAAATCCACATAACTTCGTTGGCATAAGGAATATTCATAAAGAACATGCCAATCATAAATACGGGAAAAGATAAAATAACCGCCCAAATGGTTCTTTTTCTTAATTGATTTAGTTTCTTTTCGTGAAGTTCTTCTATTTTTTCTTGTTGAACTTTTTCATCTTCAATTAATAAATCATACCCAACATCTTGTAATGCTTTTTGAAGTTTATGGATGTCGGTTGTTTCGGGTTCATATTCTACGTTTAAGTTTCCGGTGGCAAAATTCACAGAAGCATTGACAACGCCGGGTACGTGTGATACCACGCTTTCTGCACTGCTTGCACACGACGCGCAAGTCATTCCCAAAACAGGAAGGGTGCGTTCCAATGTGGCTGTACTTGTGTTTTTATTTTTATCCATAATCATTTATCATTCAGTTCGCTACAAAGTTGCCAATAATATATTGAATTGTTATTGTAGTTTTATGGGATAACTTTGTAAAGTTTATGAGCAAAACCCGCTAATAAAATTTAGATTTCATCCAGCGATTTTCTTCGGTTTTGACCAATTTTCTTAAAATGACTTGGCGAAAGTCCGGTTACTTTTTTAAACTGATTGCTCAAATACGAAACACTGGAATAATTTAATTGGAAAGCGATTTCACTTAAAGTTAGTTCGTCATAAACCAGAAGTTCTTTAACTCTTTCAATTTTTTGATTGATAAAATATTTTTCAATCGTTGTGCCTTCAATTTCAGAAAACAAATTAGATAAATAATTGTAATCGTGGTGCAGCTCCTTGCTTAAAAAATCGGAGAGGTTTGTTTTGATTGCATTGTCTTGGTTGTGAACCAATTCGATGATCAGGGTTTTTATTTTTTGAATAATTCTGCTTTTTCTGTCATCGATAATTTCAAATCCCAAAGGATTGATGGCATTTTCAACCTGTTCACGTTGTTCGGGAGTCAATTTTTCTTTTAATATGACTTCTCCCAAAGTGATTTTTTCTATCGGAATTTTAAGTTTGTTTAATTTATTTTCAACCGCCATGATGCATCGGGTGCACACCATATTTTTTATATAAATCACAGACATTTTCAGCTTTTTAATAATCGTAAAGATAAGCAATCCCTCGGGCATGACTACCAGTGAAAAACTTGAGAATTACATTAAATTTAAAAGAAAGAAAAATAGAGAAAGTAAGAAATTAACTCAAATCGTTTTGTAAAATGTTTTTCAGGTCTTCCCAATCTTCGTATAAAATAAATTCGCCGTCTCTGATGTAGGAAACTTGTCCGCTTTCTTCAGAAACTACCAAAGCCAGTGAATCTGTTTTTTCGGTAATTCCCACTGCGGCACGGTGACGCAATCCGAATCGGGCAGGAATGTTTCGGTCGTTTGAGACCGGTAAAATCACGCGGGTCGCTGTAATCGTATCATCCTCAATGATAATTGCTCCGTCGTGAAGCGGACTGTTTTTGAAAAAGATACTTTCAATGATGGGCGTATTTACTTTTAGCTCCATTTCATCTCCGCTGTTTTTTACAAAATCCAGACTGTTGTTGCGTTGAATCACAATCAAAGCACCGGTTAACGTGGAAGAGAATTTTTTACACGCTTCAATTACGCTGTTTATGCTAGTTTGTTGCGTTTCTTCAGCTCGGAAAAATTGAAATTGTTTTGAAAAAACTTTCCGAAATGCAAAATTGGTAGAACCCAGCATCAATAAAAACTTCCGAATTTCAGGTTGGAAAACAATGACCAATGCAATCATTCCGACTCCTAAAAATCCACCGATTATTTTGCTCAACAATTCCATTTCAAGCAGTTGAGTAACTACAAAAATGGCATAAACGATAATCAAACCGACCAAAATATTGATGGCAACAGTCCCTTTCACAAGGTTGTATAAATAATACAACAGAAATGCCACCAAAACAATATCTACAATATCAATTATGCGAATATCAAAGTAGTTCAAGGGTGCGTTTTTTTGTAAAAGTAATTTAATTTTCTGACAGCAGGACAATCACATAGCAAGGTTTTGCAATAATTTTATGCATTCCGTGGCTTCTTTGACATCGTGGACACGTAAAATAGCACTTCCGTTTAAAATTGCAATCGTATTCATAACTGTTGTTCCGTTTAATGCTTCTTGAGGCGTGATTTGAAGGGTCTTGTAAATAAAAGATTTTCGCGAAACTCCGGATAAAATGGGCGCTTCCAACGTTTGTAAAAGCTTTAGATTTTTTAATAATTCAAAACTTTGTCGAGGTGTTTTTGCAAAACCAAAACCCGGGTCGACGATAATGTCATTAATTCCCGCGGCTCGTGCTTCTCGTATTTTAGCTGACAAATCATAAATCACTTCTGTCGTAATGTTGTCATAGTCAGTGAGCTGTGTCATGGTTTTCGGAGTGCCGCGCATATGCATAATGATATAAGGCACTTGGAGCTCGGCAACTGTCTGAATCATTTTAGAATCAAAATCACCTCCGGAAATATCATTTACCATGGCAGCTCCGGATTCCACTGCAGTGCGTGCCACTTCACTGCGAAAAGTATCGATGGAAATCAGCGTGTCCGGAAAATGTGAAAGAATCAACTCAATTGCAGGAATCGCACGATCGATTTCTTCTTGAACTGAAATGTCTTCAGCATTGGGACGACTGCTGTAACCGCCTACATCAATAAATGTGGCGCCATCTTTTAACATTTTTTCTACTTGTTTTAAAATTGCAGCTTCCGAAGTGCTTTTTCCGCCGTCATAAAAGGAATCCGGCGTGATATTGACGATTCCCATAACTTTTGGAACCGAAAAATCTATAAGAGATTGCTTGCAGTTGATAGTAGCCAAATTTTTATATCTATATTTACCCGAAATTTACGTAAAAACTTTCAATTGAAAATGAAAGATACTTCAAATCAATACAATTCTCAGATTACCAAATGCAGAACATTGTTTATCAATAAAATGCACGATTACGGAAGCGCTTGGCGCGTATTGCGTTTGCCTTCATTAACCGATCAAATATTTATCAAAGCACAACGAATTCGTGGATTGCAAGAAAATGTCGAACAAAAAATTGAAGAAGATGAAGTTTCGGAATTTATAGGAATTGTAAATTATTCCACAATGGCATTGGTCCAACTGAAACTCGGTGTAGCAGAAAAACCCGATTTGTCCGTGGAAGAGGCTTCGCAACATTACGATGAAGAAATTGCTTTGACCAAGCAGTTGATGATGGATAAAAATCACGATTACAACGAAGCTTGGCGTGAAATGAGAATTAGTTCATTGACCGATTTGATTTTACAAAAAACATTAAGAATCAAGCAAATAGAGAGCAATAAGGGAGAGACACGTGTATCGGAAGGAGTGGAAGCCAATTATCGTGATATGATTAATTATGCCGTTTTTGCACTGATTCATTTAGAGGAACAAACACAATCAACAGACGAAAAAAATCAACCCCATAAAGTAAATTGAAAATGAGATATTTAGTCGGATTTGCACGAATTGTAGTAGGACTGTTATTTATCTTTAGCGGCCTCATCAAACTTAACGATCCCGTAGGGTTCTCTTTTAAATTACAAGATTATTTTGCTCCCGAAGTTTTAAACTTGGAGTTTTTAGTACCGTATTCGCTGGGATTGGCAATTATCATCGTGATTGTTGAAGTTATTCTCGGTGTTACTTTACTGTTGGGATATATGCGCAGACTAACACTTTGGTTGCTGCTTTTGATGATTGTTTTCTTTACGTTTCTCACCTTTTATTCCGCCTATTTTAATAAGGTAACCGATTGTGGTTGTTTTGGGGATGCCATCCCGTTGACGCCGTGGGAATCTTTCTGGAAAGATGTTATTTTATTGGTTTTAATCATCATTTTATTTGTAGGCAGGAGATACATCCGACCGATTTTTACCACCAACGTCAGAAGTATGGTGGTGCTCGTCACTTTTTTACTGTGCCTCGGACTGGGGTACTACGTGTTGCAACATTTGCCCATCATTGATTTTAGAGCGTATAAAATCGGAACAAATATAGCCGAAGGCATGCGCGTTCCGGAAGATGCACCAAAAGCTGTTTATGAATATAAGTGGAAGTTTAACGTAAACGGAAAAGAGGAAATCATTACTACCACCGGAGAATATCCCAATGTGGATGGAGAATTTATTGATGTCGAAACCCGAATGGTAAAAGAAGGATACATTCCGCCGATTCACGATTTCACCATTGAAAAAGACGGAACGGATTATACAGACGAATTTTTAAACAGACCCAATCTTATCGTAGTCATTGCCTACAGTGTTTACAACACGGAAAAAGAAGGGTATAAGGCAATAAAAAAAGCTACGGACAAAGCCAAAGATTTGGGGTATGACGTGATTGGGTTGTCTGCTTCAACCGGCGAATTAACAACCCAATTAATTGGGGATTACAACCTGAATTTCGATTTTTATTTCTGTGATGAAACTACACTGAAAACTATTGTCCGTAGCAATCCCGGAATTTTGGAACTTCAAAATGGAACCATCACGCAAAAGTATCATTGGAATGATGCCGGAAAACTCAAATTGGTCCAAGTCGAAAATCCTAAACTCATGTTGGATACAAACCGATTAAAAAAAGATTTAGACAGCATTGCGGCGCGCATCAATTTGTTTGAAAGAATCATACAAAGTCACAGTGTGGAGGAGCGAGTGGCACTCGGTAAAGAGTTCGGACTGACCGAAGACGAAGCCAAAAGCGATCTTTCTTCGATACAAACAGCATTGGATCGTTCCAACTTCGAATATTTGGCGAGCGTGATGGATCAACACTGGTATCCCGGAAAAACAATGGTAGGAGAACCGACAAATTTGGTGGGTTATGAAATTTTAAAACGTCAGCCGGAAGCAATAGAAAATTATATTTTAATGCTCCAAGATTTTACAGAAAGCGGGGAGCTGCCGATGACGCATTATGCAACCTTGGAAGATTTATTGTTGATGTACAAACAAGAGCCTCAAAAGTACGGAACGCAAGGATACATTGACAGCAGTGGAAATCCTTATATTTGGCCGATTGACAATCCCGAAACAGTGAATGAGCGCCGAGCCAAGGTCGGATTTACCACAACAATTGAAGAATATGCCAAAGAGTTATTCGGTGAAGATTTTGTTTACCGTCCGGTGTCTTTGGAAGAAGTGCTTTAAATATTCGTTTTTGTGACACGATATGTTTTAAAAAAAATAGGGTATTCGTTGCTGACCCTTTGGGGTGTGGTAACTGTTATTTTTTTGTTGTTCACGCTGTTGCCGGGCGATCCTGCGCGTATGATGTTGGGACAAAATGAAACCGCTGAACAAATCGCGATGGTAAAAAAAAAATATGGTTTTGACCAACCCTTATCCATACAATACATCCGCTATTTAAACGATTTGTCACCGGTTTCTTTCCACAGTACCCAGGCCGAAGATTATACCTATTTTGGTGAAAAATACTCCGGTGTCGGATTGTTTACTGTAGGATCTACAACGGTAGCTCTTAAATTTCCTCATTTGAGAGAATCCTTTCAAAAAAACGGAAAGGCTGTTACTCAGGTGATTGGGGAAACCTTACCCAATACAATCATTTTAGCAGTTTCTGCAATTGTTTTGGCGGTTTTTCTCGGCGTTTTTCTCGGAATTATCGCAGCACTTTTTAAAGATCAATTTATCGATAAAATCATTCAGTTTATAAGTACTTTGGGAATGAGTCTCCCGTCGTTTTTCAGTGCGATTCTGTTTGCTTGGATTTTTGGATTTTTGCTTCATGAATACACCAACCTTGAAATGACCGGAAGTCTTTACGAAGTAGATGATTTTGGCACGCGAAAATACATTCAATTAAAAAATTTAATCCTTCCTGCCGTGGTGTTGGGAATCCGACCGTTGGCAGTAGTATCTCAATTGATGCGGAATTCATTGTTGGAAGTCTTAGATCAAGATTATATTCGTACCGCAAGAGCAAAAGGATTATCTTTAAATCGCATTATCAGAAAACACGCGCTTAAGAATTCTTTGAATCCGGTGGTTACCGCAGTTTCAGGTTGGTTTGCATCAATGTTGGCAGGCGCCGTTTTTGTCGAATACATTTTCGGGTGGAACGGATTGGGAAAAGAAATTGTTGATGCATTAAACACTTTGGATTTGCCGGTGATTATGGGTGCGGTTCTGACCATTGCTACTATTTTTATAGCAATCAATATTATTGTGGATATTATTTATGGATGGCTCGATCCGAAAATTCGAGTATAAGAAAATTATAACAATTTAATCTATTCTATAAATGCGAAAAAAAATCGTTGCAGGAAATTGGAAAATGAATCACGACTTGTCTGAAACAGAAAGTTTTTTGGGAGATTTTAAAAAACAACTCTTCCCTGAAGATGTATCGATTATGATTGCTCCATCATTCACTCATTTATTCCATGCGTTTCAATCTCTAAAAGAACATCCTGTGCAAGTAGTTGCTCAAAATATGCACGAAGAAGATTCAGGCGCTTATACAGGAGAAGTTTCCGGAAAAATGCTAAAAAGTGTTGGTGTTTCAACCGTTATTCTCGGGCATAGCGAGCGAAGAACAATTTTTGGAGAATCTCATGAAGTATTGAAGAAAAAAGTAGATGCTGCACTGAAAAATGAAATGAATGTGATTTTTTGTGTCGGAGAATCTTTGGAAGACAGAAAAAATACAAATCAAGAAGAAGTTGTAAAAAAACAATTGGAAGCCAGTATTTTTCATCTTGACAGTTCTTTGATGGAGCACATCATCATTGCTTATGAACCGATTTGGGCCATTGGAACCGGAGAAACTGCCACACCGGAACAAGCACAGGAAATGCACCGTTTTATCAGAAATACGATTCGCGAAAAATATTCGGATGCAATAGCAGACAGCATTCAGATTTTGTACGGCGGCAGTGTAAAGCCCGACAATGCAAAAACCATTTTTTCACAAGAAGATGTCGATGGAGGATTGATAGGCGGGGCTTCTTTAAAGGTGGAAAGTTTTATGCAAATTGTCAATGCTGCTTCACATAAAAAAGAATAAAATGACTTCACATTATCACGAGTATGTTTTTTCGGTAACTCCTGTGCAACCGGGAACTGAAATTCTTATTGCCGAATTGGGTGAAGTCGGTTTTGAAAGTTTTATGGAAACGCACAACGGCGTCAAGGCTTATGTGGTTGATGAGTTTTGGAGCGAAGATATTTTAGATGCGATTGAAATCTTAAAATCGGAGGAATTTGAAATTTCATTTGAATATTCCAAAATTGAACAAATCAATTGGAATGAAGAATGGGAACGTAATTTTGAACCGATTGAAGTAGGTGAAAACTGTGTGGTGCGTGCACCTTTTCACAAAGAAAGAAACCTTCCTTATGAATTGATAATCACTCCAAAAATGTCATTCGGTACCGGACATCACGAAACTACATTTATGATGCTTCAGTATATTCTTGAAGATGATTTTGCCGAGACAACAGTTTTGGATATGGGATGCGGAACAGCAGTTCTGGCAATTCTTGCCGAGAAAAGAGGCGCAAAAAATATAGATGCTGTTGATATTGATGAATGGTGTGTGGAAAATTCGAGAGAAAATATCGAACATAATAATTGTTCAAAAATTACCGTTTTACAAGGAGATGCGTCAATTTTGGAAACCAATAAATATGATGTCATCATTGCCAACATCAATCGTAATATTTTGTTGGAAGATATGGAAGCCTATGTAAAAGCGATGAAACCCGATGCAGTCTTATACATTAGCGGGTTTTATTCTGAAGATTTACCGATTTTAAAAACACATGGAGCCCGATTTAATCTTGAATTTGTAAACAAAAAAGAGAAAAACAATTGGAATGCAGCTAAATTTATCAAAAAATGATTAATTTTATAAGATGCTGAATAACTGTAATTTGTCAATTATTATGAGCACAAAAGAGAAAATTAAAGAAGATGTACTGTTAGATGTATTGGAGCGCAAACAAAATGAAATTATTCTTTTTAACGATGATGTCAATACCTTTGATCATGTAATTGAAACATTAATAGCGGTTTGCGACCACACTTCTGAACAAGCTGAACAATGTGCAATTATTGTTCATTACAAAGGGAAGTGCACAGTAAAAACAGGAGATTATGACGATTTAAAGCCACGTTGCACCATGCTTTTAGAAGCCGGATTAAGTGCAGAAATAATATAGTCTGTTTTTTTCTTAAGAATCCTTGGCATCATCTACGGAAAAGTATATATTTGCACCCGCAAACAAGGCGTCGTGGCGCAACTGAATAGCGCATCTGATTACGGCTCAGAAGGTTGCAGGTTTGAATCCTGCCGACGTCACTAAAATAGCTGTAAAGCCATCAAAAAACTTGCTGAATTCAATCAGCAAGTTTTTTTTATTGAGTGCCTAAAACCTCTTTATTTTTCACTTTTTATTTTATTGGAAAGACTTCAATCGGCAAATTCCGAATTGAAATTTATATCTTAGAGGCAGATTTAAATAAAAAATTCATAGCTGAACCTCTAAATTATGAATGTTAAAGATTTTATTCGTTCCATACCGGATTTTCCCAAGCCGGGCGTACAATTTCGAGATATCACTCCTTTGTTGTCAAATCCGAAAGCTTCTGAAGCCTGTGTGACCAAACTCATAGAAATGCTGGAAGGGCAACAAATAGACAAAGTTGCAGCGGTGGAATCTCGCGGCTTTTTTTTCGGGATTTTGTTGGCACAACGATTAGGCGTAGGATTTGTTCCCATCAGAAAACCCGGAAAACTTCCGTATGAAGTTTTGTCTGAAACTTATGATTTAGAGTACGGAACGGATGCTTTGGAAATTCATAAAGATGCGATCTCCAAAGGTGAACGTATTTTGTTACACGATGATGTGCTCGCTACCGGCGGGACTGCTTTGGCAGCCTCTCGACTCATTGAACGGTTGGAAGGAACATTGATTCAATGCAATTTCTTAATTGAAATAGAAATGTTGGCCGGTCGGCAAAAATTGGAACATTTTCCCGTCAAGTCATTAATGACTTTTTGAAATTAATCCAGTGCATTTTTCGTAACCCACAAGCGGTATGCAAAAATCATAAGTTGAAACTTGTTGGCATCCGCTAATTGTACTCCCTTTTTGGTCAAACTGGGAAGTAGGCTTTTATTGATTTTAGCAAGCATTTTAAAAATTTTTTTTCGCATCCACCATGTATTTTATGAGTCTAATATACCCAATTATTATGAAATTTTTTTAAATCTCATTTTAGTAGATACAATTAAAAGGTTATCATTTTTAAGTTGACTCTATAAATTAATGGGGGTCATGTTAAAATAACAATAATTTTTTATAAAGTACCCCCTCAATTTTAGATGTTTTTTCAAAATAACATATATTTGAAAAAAATTTTAAATCCCTTTTTATGTCCACTTTACGATTTTATGCGGTTAAAGAATCTTTAAATCGTCCTCCTGTTCAAATTGAAGAAAACGAACGACGTTCCGAAATTTTCGGAAGAAATGTATTTAACGAAACGGCAATGCGTCAATATTTGACTCAAGACTCATTTCGCAGTGTCATGGATGCCATTGAAAAAGGCACTAAAATTGACCGAAATCTTGCCGACCATATTTCAACCGGAATGAAAGAGTGGGCAATTTCACGAGGAGCTACTCATTATACGCATTGGTTTCAACCCTTAACGGGAGCCACGGCAGAAAAACACGATGCCTTTTTTCAAACCTTAGAAAACGGACATGCGATTGAAAAATTTGGCGGAACTCAGTTGGTACAACAAGAACCCGACGCGTCAAGTTTTCCCAGCGGCGGAATTCGAAATACCTTTGAAACTCGCGGGTATACTGCTTGGGATCCCACTTCTCCTGCATTTATTTACGGCACAACCCTTTGTATTCCGACTGTTTTTGTGTCCTATACCGGAGAAGCACTGGATTATAAAACGCCACTTTTGCGTTCGCTTCAAGCAGTAGATCAAGCTGCAACGGAAGTAGCAAAGTATTTTGATAAAAATGTGACCAAAGTCAACACCACCTTGGGATGGGAACAGGAATATTTTTTAGTGGACAGCGCCATGGCAGCTTCTCGTCCGGATATTACTTTGGCAGGAAGAACTTTGTTGGGACATACCGCAGCAAAAGGGCAGCAGTTGGATGACCATTATTTTGGTTCAATTCCAAGTCGGGTGTTGAATTATATGCGACATTTGGAAAGAGAATGTTTGTTGTTGGGAATTCCCGTGAAAACACGACATAATGAGGTCGCCCCGAGTCAATACGAACTCGCACCGATTTTTGAGGAAACAAATTTGGCAGTAGATCACAATTCGCTTTTGATGGATTTGATGCAAAAAATTGCCGAAAAACATCATTTTAAAGTTCTTTTTCACGAAAAACCATTTGCCGGCGTGAACGGAAGCGGAAAACACAACAATTGGTCTTTAGTTACCAATACCGGCGTTAACTTATTAAGTCCGAGTTCCACACCGACGAAAAACTTGCAATTTCTTACCTTTTTTATCAACACCATTAAAGCCGTCAATGAATATGAATCTTTATTAAGAGCATCCATAGCCAGTGCCGGAAATGACTACCGATTGGGAGCCAATGAAGCGCCGCCGGCCATTATGTCGATTTTTGTAGGAACTCAATTGACACAAGTTCTGGACGAATTGGAAAAAGTTGCTCCGGGAAAATTAACGCCTCAAGAAAAAACAGATTTAAAACTGAATGTAGTCGGAAAAATTCCTGAGATTCTCTTGGATAATACCGACAGAAACCGAACGTCGCCATTTGCTTTTACGGGAAATAAATTTGAATTTCGCGCGGTGGGCTCTACTGCAAATTGTGCCAACCCGATAACCGTGCTCAATACAATTGTCGCAAAACAATTGCGGGATTTCAAAACACGCGTAGATTATTTGCGAAAAGAAAATAAAATGAAAAAAGACGATGCCATTTTTAATGTGCTTCGCGAATACATCAAAGATTCAAAACGCATTCGCTTTGAAGGGGACGGATACGGAGAAGCCTGGGAAATTGAAGCTAAAAAACGCGGCTTGAGTAATTTTAAAAATACGCCTGAAGCCCTTCGGGCAAAAGTGGATAAAAAAGCCGTTGAACTCTTTGAAAAAATGAAAATTTTAAGCCGTGTGGAAATTGAAGCACGCCATGCCATCGAGCTTGAAGAATATACCATGCGTGTACAAATTGAAGGGCGAATTTTAGGAGATATCGCAAGAAATCACATCATTCCCACGGCCATTCAATATCAAAATATTTTATTGGATAATGTGCAAGGGTTAAAAAACATTTACGGTCCGGATTTTAAACAATACGGAACCGAGCAAATGTTGCTGATTGAAGAAATAAGCAAACATATTGCCAGCATTAACAAAGCCATTACAGAAATGATTGAAGCCCGTAAAGTAGCCAATCGTATAACCGATTTAGAAGATAAAGCCTTTGCATATTGCAATGCGGTAAAACCTTTTTTTGATGTTATTCGTTATCATTGCGACAAATTGGAATTGCTTGTGGATGATGAATTGTGGCCGATGACCAAATATCGTGAATTGTTATTTTTGAAATAATCGGAAAGCTTCCATTTTGGAAAGCTTCCATTTTTATGAAAACGAATTGAAATATATTTTTGTTCATTTTTATAATGGTTACTTTTGTTTTTTTATTTTATCTATGAGTCAAGAATATTCAAAACGATATGCGCAACGCGGTGTATCTGCCGGAAAAGAAGATGTTCACAAAGCGATTAAAAATGTCGATAAAGGGCTTTTTCCAAAAGCATTTTGTAAAGTAATCCCGGATTATCTCACCGGTGATGAAGCTTACTGTTTAATTATGCACGCCGATGGTGCCGGAACAAAATCATCTTTGGCATATGCTTATTGGAAAGAAACCGGTGATATTTCTGTTTGGAAAGGAATAGCTCAGGACGCCTTGGTTATGAATTTGGATGATTTGTTGTGTGTAGGCGCAGTCGATAATATTTTGCTTTCTTCAACCATCGGACGGAATAAAAACAACACTCCCGGAGATGTGATTGCCGCTATTATCAACGGAACTGAAGAACTTCTTGACGAGCTGCGCGCTCATGGTATTCACATTCATTCTACCGGTGGAGAAACTGCCGATGTGGGCGATTTGGTGCGCACCATTATTGTAGATTCTACGGTAACTGCCAGAATGAAACGTGATGATATCATTGACAATGCCAATATACAGGCCGGTGATGTTATCGTAGGTTTGGCTTCTTTTGGACAAGCAACTTATGAAAGTCAATACAACGGAGGGATGGGAAGCAACGGGTTGACATCGGCACGACACGATGTCTTAAACAAGACCTTGGCAGCAAAATATCCCGAAACTTTTGATAATACCATTCCATCAGATTTGATTTATTCCGGTTCCAAAAAATTAACGGATTCGGTTGAAGGAAGTCCTTTGGATGTGGGAAAATTGATTCTTTCACCCACTCGAACCTATGCGCCGGTAATTAAGAAAATCTTTGAAAAAATTCCACGAAAAGCGATTCATGGGATGATTCATTGCAGTGGAGGCGCACAAACCAAAATTTTACATTTTGTTGATAACTTGCATATTATCAAGGATTCTTTATTTGAAGTTCCGCCTTTATTTAAATTAATTCAAGAAGAAAGCAATACCGACTGGAAAGAAATGTATCAGGTTTTCAATATGGGTCACCGCATGGAATTGTATGTTGATGAATCGCATGCACAAACCATAATCGATACAGCAAAATCCTTTAATGTGGATGCTAAAATTGTGGGAAAGGTAGCATCATCGGAAACGAAAAAATTAACAATTAAATCGCCTTTTGGTACCTTCATTTATTCCTGATTCCATTTTTCAGGCGTTTCAAAATAATTAAATTTGAAACTTTTTAAAAAGCATGTATGTTAGACAAATTACAATTTATAAAACAACGTTTTGACGAGGTAAACGACTTGATCATTCAACCGGATATTATCAGTGATCAGAAACGTTATGTTGAATTAAATAAAGAATACAAAGAACTTAAAGTACTCGTTGACAAGCGTTCGGAATATATAACTTTAACGAATAATATTAAGGAAGCTCAAGAAATTCTCGATGATGGAAGTGACCCTGAAATGGTCGAAATGGCAAAAATGCAGTTGGAAGAAGCTGAAGCGCGTTTGCCGCAATTGGAAGAAGAAATAAAATTTTTATTAATTCCCAAGGATCCTGAAGATTCGAAAAATGCGGTTATGGAAATCCGTGCCGGAACCGGTGGAGACGAAGCCAGTATTTTTGCCGGAGATTTATTCAGAATGTACACAAAATATTGCGAAAGCAGAGGCTGGAAAACCAATGTCATCGATTTTAACGAGGGGACAAGCGGCGGTTTTAAAGAAGTTCAAATGGAGATTGAAGGCGAAGATGTCTATGGTGTTTTAAAATTTGAAGCCGGTGTACATCGGGTGCAACGGGTTCCTCAGACAGAAACCCAAGGGCGCGTTCATACCAGTGCAGCTACCGTAATGGTTTTTCCCGAAGCCGAAGAATTTGACATTGAAATAGACCCAAAGGATGTCCGAATTGACTATTTCTGTTCATCGGGTCCGGGCGGTCAATCGGTGAACACTACCTATTCGGCAGTGCGTTTAACTCACATTCCCACCGGAATTGTGGCGCAATGTCAAGATCAAAAATCGCAACATAAAAACAAGGAAAAAGCTTTTCGTGTGTTGCGTTCGCGTTTATATGACATGGAATTGGCAAAAAAACAAGCCGAAGATGCCGCAAAACGTGGTTCGATGGTAACCAGCGGAGACCGAAGTGCAAAAATCCGTACGTACAACTATCCGCAAGGAAGAGTTACCGACCACCGAATCAATCTTACGCTTTACAATCTCGCAAACATTATGAACGGGGATATACAGGAAATTATAGACGAGTTGCAATTGGTTCACAACACCGAAAAATTAAAAGAATCGGGAGAAACTTTTTAAATAATGAAAACCTCAGATCTAATTGCACAAATTCGGAAAAAGAACTCTTTCTTATGTGTTGGGTTGGATACCGATAAAACCAAAATTCCGGAGTTTTTGTTAACGGAAGAAGATCCGATATTTGCATTTAACAAAACAATTATCGATGCGACGCATCCGTTTGCCGTTGCTTACAAACCCAATATTGCATTTTATGAAGCCGAAGGAATTGAAGGATGGAGAGCATTAGCAAAGACCATTGAGTATTTAAATAAGAATTATCCTGAAATTTTCACCATAGCAGATGCAAAAAGAGGGGATATTGGAAATACGGCAGCCATGTACGCAAAAAGTTTTTTTGAAACATTCAATTTTGATTCGGTAACCGTGGCACCATATATGGGAAAGGATTCTGTGGAACCTTTTCTGGAATATGCCGACAAACACACCATTTTACTGGCATTGACTTCTAATAAAGGAGCTCATGATTTTCAAACGCAACCCGTTCAAAATCGCGCGTTATACCAAATTGTTTTAGAAACTTCACAAACTTGGAAAAATGCTGAAAATCTGATGTATGTCGTGGGTGCAACGCAGGCGGATTCACTCTCTGAAATCCGCAAAATAGTTCCGGATTCTTTTCTTCTTGTTCCCGGTGTCGGCGCACAAGGAGGAAGTTTGGAGGAAGTTTGTAAACACGGATTAAACTCCAACATCGGTTTGCTTATCAATGCTTCACGATCAATTATTTATGCTTCCAACAAAGCAGATTTTGCAGATGCTGCCGCTGCGGAAGCAAAAAGAATCAGCGCGTTGATGAAAAATGTACTGCGTGATTTATAAAGATCAAATAGGACAAACAATCGAATTACAAAACGTTCCCAAACGTGTGGTTTCTTTGGTTCCTTCTCAAACCGAACTTCTTGTTGATTTGGGGCTGGAAGCAAATCTTGTAGGAGTCACAAAATTTTGTGTACATCCGGAAAGGATTCGAAAAAAAGTGAGGGTAGTAGGAGGGACTAAAAATGTGAATTACAATCGCATAAAAACCCTAAAACCCGATTTTATTCTTTGCAATAAAGAAGAAAATACCAAAGAAATAGTGGATAATCTTCAACAAATTGCACCGGTATGGGTAACTGATATTTTCACTATTGACGACTGTTTTGAAATGATTGCTTCGCTTGGAACTGTTTTTAATGTCACTGAAAAAGCAGCCATGATAATTGCCGATATTCAAAAAGAAAGAAGCGTGTTTACGGAAGCTATAGCTGATGTTCCTCATAAAAAAGTGCTCTATCTGATTTGGAAAAATCCCTATATGGCCGCCGGGAAATTAACTTTTATCGATAAAATGTTGTCGTTGAATAAATTTGAGAATATTCTTAAACCCGATTCTCGTTATCCCGAAGTTTCGATGAAAGAAATGGAAACCGCCGATTTAATTTTACTCTCGACCGAACCGTATCCTTTTAAACAATCGGATGCAGAAACCTTATCGAAAAGATTAAATAAATCTGTAAAACTTGCTGATGGTGAGTATTTTAGCTGGTACGGATCGCGATTGGCCAAAGCATTTGATTATTTTAAAACCTTACATACATCGTCTTAAATTTTATTTTATTGAGAGGATTTATAGTTGAGAGGAACTGCGGTCTGCTTCTTTCAATCTCTTGTTTAATCCGTATCTTTGCCGTCTTATGATAACATCTTTTTCTAAATATCAAGCAACCGGAAACGATTTCATTCTCATTGACAATCGGGAGAATTTTTTTGCAAAAAAAGATTCCAAAAAAATAGCTGAAATGTGTCATCGCCGATTTGGAATTGGCGCCGATGGATTGATTTTACTCGAAAATCACGATTCGTTAGATTTTAAAATGGTTTACTTCAACAGTGATGGTCGTGAAAGCTCGATGTGCGGAAATGGAGGCAGGAGTGTGGTGCATTTTGCTCAATATTTAAAATTGATAAAAGACAAAGCTGTTTTTGAAGCTATCGACGGAGTTCATCAAGCGTTTATTGAAAACAATCTTGTAAAATTGGAAATGGCAAACGTCGATAAAATTGAGGATAAAAACAATGCCGTTTTTTTAAATACAGGTTCACCGCATCACGTTGAATTTATTGATAATTTGAAAGATTTTAACGTTGTTGAAAAAGGGCGGAAACTGCGTTATGAAACCTATGGCAATGCGGGTTCCAATATCAATTTTGCAGAACAGATTGACGAAGATTCATTTTTTGTCAGAACTTATGAACGTGGGGTGGAGGATGAAACGTATTCTTGTGGAACCGGAGTGACAGCAGTTGCATTGGCCGCATTTTACAAAGGGAAAACCCGTTCAAAAAACCTCACAATTAAGACGCCGGGCGGCGTATTGAAAATTTATTTTGAACTGGCAGGAAGCGGATTTCAAAATATCTTTTTGGAAGGTCTCGCCGTTCGTGTATTTAATGGAACTTTTGGATGAGAACATTATTCGGAGAAAAAATATTTTTAAGAGCGTTGGAACCTGCCGATATCGACTACCTCTATCGGTTGGAAAACGATGAAAATCAATGGAAATTTTCTTCAGTTTCGGTTCCTTTTTCAAGAAATTTATTAGAAAATTACATAGCACAAAGTCACAAAGATATCTATGAAGTAAAACAAGTTCGTCTTGTTATTTGTGAAAAAGAATCGTTCCAAGCAGTCGGACTCATAGACCTCTATGATTTTGATCCGAAAAACCATCGCGTAGCTGTTGGAATTACGGTTTATCCGGAAGATTCCAGGAAAAAAGGATATGCTTTTGATGCGTTAATTCATTTGTGCCGTTATGCATTTAAGCATTTAAACGTTCATCAGATTTATGCAGGAATCACTGCTGACAATGAACCGAGCATCCGATTGTTTGAACGGGCAGGATTTTCAAGAAGTTGCAGGAAAATAGATTGGACGTATCAAGACAATGAATTTAAAGATGAATTTTTGTATCAATTGTTCAAAAAAGATTTTTTGAAGTTTCTTAAATAAGCTATGAATTTAAAAAAGATACTTCTCTTTGCTATCGTTTTAATTGTGGTGGTTTCCGGTGTTATCGGTTGGTTTGCTTACCGCTATATTTTTATGCCCAATACCAATTTCAATCAAGAATCGATTCACATTTATATAAAAACCGATGCCAATTTTGACGATGTATTATCTCAACTAAAAGATAGCTTGAACGATGCCGCTACTTTTGAATTCTTAGCCGAAAAAAGAAAGTATGCTTCCAATGTAAAACCGGGACATTTTGTGATTGAAAAAGGAATGTCCAATTTGGATATCATACGCACCTTGCGAAGTAGAAATATTCCGATTCAAATTCGGTTTAACAATCAGGAACGCATTGAAGATTTGGCAGGGCATATTGCAACTCAAATTGAAGCAGATAGTGTTTCTTTGGTTTTTGTCATGCAAAATGAAGCATTTTTGTCCAAGTACGAACTTACGCCTGAAACTGCTTTGACTTTATTTATTCCGAATACCTATGAACTTTATTGGAATACTTCCGCAAGCGCTTTTGTAGAACGTATGGCGACAGAGTATGAACGATTTTGGAATGAAACGCGGGAACAAAAAGCAGCCTCTATAAATCTAACCAAAACTGAAGTTTACAATCTTGCATCCATTGTTCAGAAAGAAACTGCTGCCATCGACGAACGTCCGCGCGTGGCGGGTGTTTATCTGAATCGCTTAAAAAGAGGAATGTTGTTACAGGCAGATCCGACAGTGATATTTGCCGTTAAAAAAGAAAGTAACGATTTTGACAAAATAATCAAACGAGTCTTGTACAAGGATTTAGAAACGGATTCTCCCTACAATACCTATAAATATGCAGGAATTCCTCCGGGTCCCATTGCCATGCCGGATATTTCTTCCATCGATGCGGTTTTGAATGCCGAAAAACACGATTATTTATATTTTGTTGCCGATACCGAACGCCTCGGTTATCATAAGTTTTCTAAAACTTTAGCCCAACATAATGTGTACCGCGCCCAATACATCCGCTGGATTAACGCCCAAAGAATCAACCGATAGTCAGGAGTTTTACTTAACATAAATTTTGGTGTTTTTTAAGAGGCTATAAATCAGATAGTTTATTTTTTTTGTATCTTTGCAGACTCTAATAAGTTGAAATTTCAACTGAAAATAGAATAGATTTGATGGTAAAAAGAATAATCATTATTCCGATAATATTACTTTGCATTACATTTTTTATTACCGGATTTGATTTAACCAAAAAAGAAAATACACAATTTGATTTCATTGCGGAATCTAAAGAAGTGTATAATTTTTACGTACCTCTGGAAGATGAAGTGGAGTTTGATACCTCCGAAAATCAGAGTTTAATCAGTTTAGACAGATCGTACATAGGATTTAAAGAAGCCGTCGGATTTAAAGAATCCGGTGGAAAGTACAAAGTAGTCAACCGTTTTGGTTATTTGGGAAAATATCAATTTTCTCAAAACACTTTGAAGATGTTGGGTTTTAAGAATATCGATAATTTTTTAAACGATACTCACCAACAAGAATTGGCTTTTCAAACCTATGTTTCATACAACAAATGGGTGTTGCGCAAAGAAATAGAAAGGTATGTGGGACAAGAAATTAATGGTGTAGAAATTACAGAATCCGGAATAGTTGCTGCAGCGCATTTGGCAGGGCCCGGAAACGTGAGAAAATTTCTAAAATCAAAAGGGAATCATGATTCTCAAGATGCCAATGGAGCCAGTGTAAAATACTATATGGAGATGTTCTCCGATTACGATATTTCCGGAATAAAGGCAGCGAAGCGATTCTAATAATCCGCTTCCGACAACAATAAAAACACAGCAGGTCTTTTATGAAGATCTGCTTTTATTTTTTTCCACGTTTCTACAGGAGCGGTATGTATAAATTCCGTAGGCAAAGTTAAATCACATGCCACACACAATAGCGTAGTGGGATGAAGGGTTTGAATTAAAAACTCCAGCATTTGAGTGTTGCGATAGGGTGTTTCTATAAAAATTTGTGTTTGATTGTTTGTCTTTGATTGCCGTTCCAGTTTCTTTAATTCTTGATGACGTTCTTTCCGATCTATCGGCAAATAACCGTGAAATGCAAATTGCTGTCCGTTTAATCCGCTTGCCATCAACCCTAATAAAATAGATGAGGGCCCTACCAAAGGAATGACTCGGATGTTATTTTCATGTGCCAATGCCACAATTTGCGCACCCGGATCGGCAATTCCGGGACAGCCTGCATCACTGATAATCCCCATATCATAACCATCATAAAGCGGCTGGAGCATCGCGGGTATTTCTTCAGGAGAAGTAAACTTATTTATTTGACTGAAATGTAATTTGTCCAAGTTCTTTGACGAATGAATGCTTTTTATATAACGTCGCGCATGCTTTTCATGCTCAACGACGTAATGATTAATCTTTTCCACAGCCATTTTTACCGAAAGCGGTAAAATTGTCAAGGGTTGAATAGCACCCAATGGCGACGGAATTAAATATAATTTGCCTTTTTGATTCATTTCTTAGTGTATAATTAACTTCTTGACGGTATGCTGATTGGAATGTGTTTCAATGCGAATGAAATAAGTTCCGGCAGACAGCATGGATACATTAATTTTTTCTGAAATACGGGGGGGTAACACCTGTTGTCCCAAAGTGTTTAGTAGGGTTATCGACTTTATTTCGTCTGAATGACTTAGTGAAAAAACTTGTTGTGCCGGATTCGGATAAATCGAAAATTTATTTTCTGTGAATTCTTCGGCAGCAGCGGTTGCATCTTTAATTTTATAAATTTTTCCGTCGGAAATGGATACAATATAAAGTTCGTCGTTGACGTCCGTTCCAAACGAAACCCAATTTCCGGACTTGTTTGCCACAATACTCATAGTCCCGTCAGGGCTAACTGTGCCAATCATCCCGCTGCAATAATCTGCAAAAAAATATAGTCCCTGCAATTGCGGATAAGTGGAACCGCGATAAACAATTCCGCCGGTTATGGAACAATTTCCATTGTCGTGAGTGTATTCTGCAATGGGGAAGGTCAAATCGGACGCATTGGGACATCCCGACAAATTAAACGGCTGCGAACCTTCATAACAGCGCCATCCGTAGTTTAATCCGGATTCGGTTAAGGACTGTCTGTTTATTTCTTCAATAGCTGCTTGTCCAACATCTGCAATCCAGATTTCGTTTGTAATTTCATCAATTGAAAACCGCCAAGGATTCCGTAATCCGTATGCCCAAACTTCAGGCTTGGCATGAGGTGAGTTTATAAAAGGATTGTTGCTTGGAATTCCGTAATTTTTTCCTGATGAGGGATTGTCCACATCTATTCGGAGAATTTTCCCGAGATATTCTTCAAGGTTTTGTGCGCGGTGATTAGGATCACCAAATTCGCCGCCATCTCCGGAAGAAATATAAAGATAACCGTCCGGTCCGAATGTTAAATCACCGCCGTTGTGATTGGAAGCAGGTTGCGAAAAATTCATCAGCACGACTTCCGAAGAAGCATCCGCTTCATTGGAATTGTTGCTCACTTGATATCTTGCAATTACTGTATTGCCGTTTGTGTCGGTATAGTTAACGTAAAAAAAACCATTCACGGCATAGTCGGGATGAAATGCCAATCCGAGCAAACCGCGTTCGCCACCGGTTGAAATTTTTGTGGAAATATCTAAAAACGGAGTAGGGGCAATGGTGTTGTCGGATAAAATGATTTTAATTTTTCCGTTTTGTTCTACCACGAAAAGTCTGTCATCGCCGGCATTTTGAAGACTCAATGGTTTTGTAAACCCTTCTTTAAATAATTCGAGGTCAATGGATTGACTAAATGTAAAAGCGGGGAGCAGCAGGGTTAAATAAAGTATAATCCTTTTCATCACAAGCAATTTTTTGGTTTGATTACTAAGGTACTTATTTTAAATAAAAAGAACCGTTAAAGATTTCTTGCAATATTTTCACAAGCTTCGTCCAGCATTGTAAATACATTTTCAAAACCGGTACTGCCACCGTAATAAGGGTCGGGCACATCAACATTTTCACCGGGAAAAATTTCATCCAAAATCAAACGGACTTTTTTTCGATGTTCTTCTGTTTTTGCCATCGACAAAACATCGTCTTTATTGCTGTTATCCATTACGTAAATGATATCAAAAGTATCAAAATCTTCAGGTTGAAACTGCCTTGCACGTTGGTAACTGATATCTAAGTTGTGTTTTTTGGCAATCTCAAAGCTTCGCGGATCGGGAGCTTCACCTGCATGCCAATGTCCGGTCCCTGCGGAATCCACATAAACTTTATCGGAATCTACTTTTGATTTTAGAATTTCTTCAGCTAAAGGAGACCTGCAGATATTTCCCAAGCAAACCATTAAAATTTTTGTTTTGTCCAAAATATGATGTGGATTTAAGATGTTTTTTAAAAATTCCTTATGGAATCAAAACCAAATTAATTAGCTAATTTTTGTTTAATTTCTTCTACATATCTTCGGAACTGTTTGTCCGTTTCAAAGAGGTTGTCGACTGTTCTGCATGCGTGAAGAACCGTAGCGTGATCGCGTTTCCCGATTTGAGAACCAATAGATGCCAAAGAGGCTTTGGTATATTTTTTTGCAAAAAACATAGCCAATTGACGTGCCTGAACAATGTGACGCTTACGGGTTTTGGATTGCAGCGTTTCAACATCCATTTGAAAATAATCGCTCACTACTTTCTGAATGTGGTCAATGGAAACTTCTCTTTTCGTATTCCGTACGTAGTTCTCAACAATTTTTTGAGCAAGATCAAGGGTCACCTCTTGTTTGTTAAACGAAGAATGAGCAATTAAAGAAATTATGGCTCCTTCCAACTCACGAATGTTGGTTTTTATGTTTTCCGCAAGGAACGTAGTGATTTCATCGGGCATTTCTACGCCGTCACGATACAGTTTGTTTTTTATAATCGCCATGCGTGTATCAAAATCCGGATGCGCCAATTCTGCCGAAAGTCCCCATTTGAAACGTGAAAGCAGACGTTGTTCAATATCCACCATATCCACCGGGGCTTTGTCACTGGTAAGAATTACCTGTTTTCCTATTTGATGTAAGTGATTGAAGATGTGAAAAAAGACATCTTGCGTTCCTGTTTTTCCGGATAACAACTGGATGTCATCAACAATCAACACATCGATAATCTGGTAAAAATGAATAAAATCGTTTCTTGTGTTGTTGCGTGTGGAATCTGCATACTGCTGAGAAAATTTCTCTGCGGTAATGTATAAAACCGTTTTATCGGGATATTTATCTTTAATTTCCAGACCAATGGCATGAGCCAAATGGGTTTTTCCCAGCCCAACGCCTCCAAAAATCAACAACGGATTAAAAGAGGTTCCGCCGGGTTTGTTGGCAACAGCCAAACCTGCGGAACGTGCCAATCTGTTGGAATCTCCTTCCAGAAAATTATCAAAATTGTAATTGGAATTGAGTTGCGAATCAATTTTGATGTTGCGGATTCCGGGAATTACAAACGGATTTTTTAATTCCGGATCTTTGTTTTTAACGGGTACGGAAACTTCTTGCGATTGCACGGAAGTGCGCTGATTGCTTGGGATTTTCTCCGTAAATGGAGCCTTGTTACCGTATGTGTTTTCCATTCGGATAACGTACACCAATTTGGCAGTTGAACCCAATTCGCGAGTTAAGGCTACTTTTAGAATTTGAACATAATGTTCCTCAAGCCACTCATAAAAAAATTGACTGGGGACTTGAATGCTTAATGCATTATCTGTTAACTTTACTGCAACGATTGGTTCAAACCAAGTTTTATAAGCTTGAGTGCTAATATTGTCTTGTATAAAAGCTAAACAATTGTTCCAAACCGTTTCAGCAGTTTTAGTCATAGTCTTAATTGAAAATTTTAAAGATTGTTAAAATATGTTAAAGTCAAACGCCATAGAAAGCACGAAAATTTCTTTAACATTGCAAATATGTGGACAAAAAAGTTATAAAAAAAACCCGTTTATGGTTGAATTATTCATTTTTTTTCTACATACTCACGTGGTTAAAACTACAAAAAATGTTTGTTGAAATATCAAAATATTTTGAAGAAAAATCTTACAAAAATTAGAGTGCGCTATGGCGAGACAGACCAGATGGGCGTTGTATATTACGGAAATTATGCCCTTTATATCGAACAAGGAAGAACTGAATGGTTAAGAGCCATCGGAATTTCATACAAATGGATGGAAGATAACGGAATTATGCTTCCGGTGGTCCACTTTAGTATTGATTATAAAGCTTCTGCATATTACGATGATTGGATTACCGTTGAAACCCGTCTGTCAGAAAAGCCAAATGTTAAAATTCAGTTTGAGTACAACGTTTTCAATGAAGAAAATAAACTGTTGGCTACTGCAAAAACGGTTCTTGTGTTTATAGATAAAAAAACAGGGAAGATTGTACGTGCTCCACAGTATTTATTGGAAAAGCTCAAAGAAGATTAGTCCCCACTTGGATTTTCGACCTTTTTGACGTTTATTTTGAATAAACTCTGAAATATTTCAAATATTCGTTCAAATTCTTTTTTCCGAACTGCCAGCACGATTTCACAGCTCAGATGCATATTTTGATGAACAATATGTAAATCTTCTTCTTTAATAATCCGCATGACCGTGTTCATTTCCGGATATTCAAACGTTATTTTGAGATATTTGTCAATCGTGTGTTCAACTATTTTAGCCGATTCCAAGGCGAGTTGCGCAGCAGTTTTATAGGCCTGAACCAATCCGCTGACTCCCAATTTTGTTCCACCGAAATAACGCACAACCACCACCAAAATATTGGTGAGTTCAAAAGATTGAATTTGCCCGTAAATCGGCATTCCCGCACTGTTTGAAGGTTCCCCATCGTCATTGGCGCGATAACTGTCATAATTTTTGCCCAATTGCCATGCGTAACACCAATGTCGCGCATTGTGATGTTGTTTTTTTAAGCGCTCGAGATGCTCTTTTATTTCTTCTTCATCAGTTACGGGAAAAGCATATCCTAAAAATTTACTTCCTTTTTCTTTGTATAAAGATTCCGGTGAGGGCTCGGCAATGGTTTTATAGGTATCTTTTTCAGTCAAATCGAGTGATTTTTTATGATTCTAAGGCTGTTGTTTCCAATTTTATAAGTGTGGGTTAATTCCCCTATGACTTTCGGTGCATTTATTCCTTTCTTAAAAACTATCGGTGCCGCATAAATATGAGCTTCATCCCAAAGATTTTGAGCAATAAAACTTTTTAAGGTTGCTGCTCCGCCTTCAATAACTACGGATTGAATTTCGCGATTGTACAATTCGTGTAAAATTTGTGGAATTGCCGAAACGTTTTCTTTAAGTAAAATAATTTCAGCATTACCTCTTAACGTACTTTGCGGATTTCGTAGTGTAAAGAGCAATGTTTTGGCGCTTTGATCAAAAATTTTAAACTCCGGAGGTATTTTTAAATTTCTGTCGATCACCAGTCGAATCGGATTTTGTCCGTTCCAATCTCGAACCGTCAGGGCAGGATTGTCAGCCAGAACAGTATTTGTGCCCACAAGAATCGCCATTTCTTCTGCGCGTTGTTTGTGTGCCACTTGTCGGGAAAAAGCATTCGAAATCCAGACAGGTTCTTTTTTTGTTCTTGTCTGCGCATCGGGAGCAAGAAATCCATCGGTAGTTTCGGCCCATTTTAAAAAAATGTACGGACGTTTTTTAACATGAAAAGTAAAAAAACGTTTGTTTAAATCGGCACAGACGTTTTCAAAAATTCCGTGTGTAACTTCACAGCCGGATTCTTTTAAATAGTTAATTCCGTTTCCTGCAACTTGTGGATTGGGATCTAGGTTTCCGATTACCACTTTTTTAATTCCGGACGAAACTATTAAATGTGCACAAGGAGGTGTTTTTCCGTAATGACTACATGGCTCCAAATTCACATATAACGTGGATTTTTTTAATAATTCTTTGTTTTTGACCGCTTCAATTGCATTTACTTCAGCATGTGGTTTGCCGGCTTGGTAATGCCAACCTTCACCGATTATTCTATCGTTTTCAACAATGACACTTCCCACCAAGGGATTTGGATACGTAGTTCCCAATCCGTTTTTTGCGAGTTCCAAACAGCGTGTTATGTATTTTTCGTCAGGTGTCATTCTCAATTGAATACTTGAAGAAATTTTAAACCAAAAATAAATGCTCCTTTATTTTGATTGGCATAAAACGAATGTACATAATCTATGCGTAACATTCTGAATTGACCAAAACCGACATTGTCAAATCCGATAGATACTTCGGAATAAGGTTTGCGTTCGGTAGCCAATAAATGACCTCCAGCCACAAGATTCCAGTTTAATAAATTGATTCCGGGAATTTTACCTAATATCCATCCTTTAAAATTATGTTCAAAGTGTCCTTCAAAGTAAGTGTTTTTTGTGCTAAACTCATAATAAGGCAGCAGATTGAAAACATTTATATAATCCGAGTGCGTCCCTATGCGGGTTTGATTTCCGTTAAAATGCTTGTAATCTGTAGGAGAAATGTAATCGTCAGCTACAAAAGTACCGGCATTTAAGTTATAAATAAATCTACCTTTATTGCCTATGGAAATTGTCTGGTTTGCCCCGATTTTAAAATGAGTAAAATCATAAGTTTTTGAATCGATTCCAATACCGTTTTCTACACCAAGGTTGAAAATCGGGAGTTTGGAATTTCCAAGATTCATTTTCATTTCCGGATTGCTGAAGTACTTTTGATTAAATACAATCCTCGCATTCAGCGTACTTCTTATCACATCGTGGTCGGAAAAAGGAGGAATTCCGAATATTTCCGGAACCCACGGATTGTTGCTGGTGTATTCGGCATTCTTATTTCTGATGATTACTTGTTCGGAATTGTTAAACAACGGTTTTCGATTTTCATAAGCAACAGAAGCAGATAAATGCAATCCATTTATTACTTCTTGACCGTATTCTGCACTTGCGTAATTCAGCTCGTACAGTTTCATGTAATTTCTTTCAAAATAAAGCGAAGTTATGCTGTTTAATAAATTGGAAATGGGATTGTTACGGTTAAATTGTTGAACACGACTTCCGCCGCTGAGCCTCCATCGCATGCGGTTGGTAAAGTTGTAATTTCGGATAATTTCGCCTTCAAAACGCAATCGGCCTTCTGCCATTCCGTAATCTGCCATCACTTTTGAATAGATATAATTGGTGCGGTTTTCATCAAAAGATTTTTGATAAAAAACTCCTGCTTTTCCTTTGGTTCCCTGAACGGTGTTAAAACTGATGTGCATAAGTGGACTTTCATAACCCAAACTCCATTTTTCATAACTATTTCTGTAAGTGTAACCGAAGAGGACATCTGTCACATGGAATTTATTTTCTACTGCATCTGTAGAATCTAAATAGGTTTTGGAATTTCTGACGGTGGCAATACTGTCTTTTTTGATGTAATCTTCTATTTCTTCTGTCGTCAGAGGAACCGGTCGAATTTGATTCCAATACAAGCTGTCTTTTTTATTTGCATTTGGTTCAAATGAAAGCAATTCGTTTGTAAATGTTTGTTTTCTAAATTCAGGGTTGAAATTGTAATTTGAATATTGAGCGATAAATTTTCCATCGCCTTTGATGACCAAAAATTTAAACTTGAAATCGATGGTCTGTAAAGTTCTTACCCACGCTTGAATTTCGGAATCATACTGAAAGTTTTGTTTGATGAACAATTCATCGACAAAAGGAATTTGGAGGGCATCGCCGGTCGTATTTAAATCGACGCCATAGAGTTGCCAATCGTCTTCAACAATATAAAGATAGCCTTCCCAAACATTGTCTTTCGGACGTCTGGGAATCACTTCAATTTTATTAATGAGTTTGGAGCCTTCATAAAAAATGCCTTCCAATTTGTAGCGATAATAATTTAAAGCATTTGTAGCAATCGGAGAGACTATGGGAGCGTTAAAATTCATCGTATTTTCATAAAAAGACAAACTTGCGCTGAGAACGTTTTTGAAACTGAATCCGTTGTCGTTTTCGCTGACTCTGCTGGCAATTATCCGTTCTTTGAAATTATTTGGTTTTTCATAAGCTATTTCTGAAATAGTTTCAGACAGATAAATAATTCCCGATCTCGTGACGGTGTCGATAGCTCCTTCCAAATCACCAACTTCCTGACCCAATATTTTATCTGGAAGATCGCTAAGTTTCCACAATCCACGTGAATAAAAATCTGCAGTATAAGCATCGAACCGGTTTAGGTTTGAATTTTGGTTTTTTATGGTTTCTCGAATTATACGATATGCCGGATCTTCAGATTTGGTGATAATAACTTCATTTAAGGAAGTCACTTCTTCACTGAGCGTTACGTTTAATTCAAAAGGAAAACGAGCAGGGTGGATGGTTTTTGTCTGTGTTTCAAACCCGAGGTATTGAAAAACAACGGTATATTCTCCCGTTTCTCTAACATTTAAAACATATTCTCCGTTATTATTCGTCGTGGTTCCCGTATAAGTGTCTTTGATGAAAATATTTACTGAAGGAATGGCTTCTCCGAAAGTATCGGTTACTTTTCCGATTATCTGGCCGGATAATTGGAAAGAAATCAGGAAACTGAGCAAGAGTGATTTTTTCAATGAGGCGGACATATTATATCGTTACAACTTACAATATAAATGATTTTAAATTCAAATTAATTATTTTCTTTTTCTCGTTCCTTTTTTCGGTTGTAATAATTTTCACGGAAACTCCGACGTCTTCGATTTCTGTTGACTTTTGCATTGTGTCGATTCCAGAAAACAATGAGGGCAAGCAGAATAATTCCGACTATAATAACAACAATTGGATTTGATAAATCTATATTCATATTGCTGTGCTTTTAAACAGTAACGGACTCTTTTTTAGTATCACTTTCAATCATTCCGTCCCTAAGCCGAATAATCCGATGCGCATTTTCGGCGATTTCTTCTTCGTGAGTAACAAAGATAACCGTATTTCCGGCTGCGTGAATTTTATTGAATAAGTTCATAATTTCGACCGAAGTTTTGGAATCTAAATTTCCCGTCGGTTCGTCTGCCAAAATAATTGACGGATTGTTGACCAACGCTCTTCCGACTGCCACACGTTGGCGTTGTCCCCCCGAAAGTTGGTTGGGTTTGTGATCCATCCGATCTCCCAATCCTACACTCATCAATACTTCTTTTGCACGTTCCAGACGGTCTTTTTTGGAATATCCGGCATAAATCATCGGTAAGGCAACATTTTCCAATGCCGTAGTTCTAGGAAGCAGATTAAAAGTTTGGAAAACAAATCCAATTTCTTTATTGCGAATTTCAGCCAGTTCGTCATCGGTCATATTACTGACGTTTTTTCCATTGAGTTCATACACTCCGGAAGTTGGGGTGTCTAAACAGCCGAGAAGGTTCATCAACGTTGATTTTCCGGAACCTGACGGTCCCATAAGTGCTACATATTCTCCGCGTTCAATATCCAAATCAATGCCTTTTAAAACTTTGACAACATCATTTCCTAATGGAAAATTACGGGTGATATTTCTGATTTTTATGACAGGTTTCATAAGACAATTTATTTTTTAAGACGCAAATATAGCTTTCATGTTACAAAGTAATTTACAGGCTTTGAATTGAAACTTAGACACGAATGGTAAAATGCTCCTTTTGCTGTTCATTTCTGAAAAATACAAAACCCCATTGAAAAGTATCGATTGATACACGAACTTTTGGATTTTTTATAATTTCTTTCCAAGCGTTGGTCATTTCTTTGCTCCAGTAAATATCGTCAAAAATGATCAGTGTATCGTTGTGAATGTGATTTAAAAGCAATTCAAAATAATGGAGGGTGCTTGTTCCGCTGTGATTTCCGTCAATGTAAATTAAATCATATTTTTCAGACGCGGGCAATTCGGATAAAAAGCTTGTAAAATTTTCGTTGATTGTCCAAACATTTTGAATATTGAAATGCTGAAAATAATTTTGAGCGGTTTTTAAGGTTTCCGGACAGCCTTCGACCGTGGTCACTTTTCCTTTGCTTGCCAATGCCATCGAGAGCGTTCCGAGTCCCAATGACGTTCCGAGTTCCAAGATATTTTGACAGTTGAGGTATTTGGTTATTCTATAAAGAAGTTTTTGTCTTTTGGAAGTCATTCCGGCAACACGAGCAATTTTTGAAATCCGGCGGGTATTGTTTTTAAAAACTCGCGAACCCGCTCCAAAATCTTTTACAGTAATCTCATTTTTGTCACGATAGAGATTTAAGCGATATTCTTGCATTTGCTTGTATTCAGAATAGTTTGTTTTATCGTTTAAACATTTGGTGACGAACTTGTAAACAAAAGGAGAATGAACCCCGTGTTTATTGGTTGAACGATAAAAAAATCGAATGTAACTTTGAATGATATAACGCATGGAAAGTGAAAGTTTATTCCTCCATTTTTAAAGATAACGCAAACCAACGATTGATCTTTTCATCAATTTTTTCGATGAGCTCTTGAAGTTTCACGGATTGTTTATCTATTTCTGCGCCGTCCCAGTTTTCGGTGGCAAATTTGTTTTGCAAGGCATCGCGTTCTTGTTCTAATTTATGGATTTCCTTTTCCAAGTTTTTAAATTCTTTTTGTTCGTTATAACTTAGTTTTACTTTGGGTTTTTCATTCAACCAATTGGCTTTGGCTTCAGAAGTGGTATTTTCTTCCTTTTCAACAGGTTGACTGTCTTCGTAAATTCTGAAATCTGAATAATTTCCGGGGAAATCTTCAATTTCGGCATTTCCTTTAAACACAAAAAGATGATCGACGATTTTATCCATAAAATAACGGTCGTGAGAAACCACAACCAAACATCCCGGAAAGTCCAACAGAAAGTTTTCCAATACATTTAAGGTGACAATGTCAAGGTCGTTTGTAGGTTCGTCGAGAATCAAAAAATTTGGGTTTTGAATGAGTACCGTGCATAAATACAATCTTTTTCTCTCGCCACCGCTTAGTTTTTCGACGTAATCATATTGTTTTTTACGATCAAAAAGGAAACGTTCCAAAAGTTGAGAAGCACTTATTTGTCTTCCTTTTTTTAATGGGATATAATCTCCGAAATCGCGGATTACGTCAATAACTTTTTTACCTTCTTTGACTTGAATGCCATCTTGGGTATAATACCCGAATTTGACCGTTTCACCTATTGTTATTTTTCCGGAATCCGGAGGAATCGCACCGGTTAAAATATTTAAGTAGGTAGATTTTCCGGTGCCGTTTTTTCCGATAATTCCAATACGCTCGCCCGGTTGAAAATTGTAATTAAATTTATCCAGTATTTTTTTTTCGCCAAATGATTTAGAAACATTGTGAAATTCATTTATTTTGGTGCCCATGCGTTCCATGTTGATTTCCAATTGCACCTGATGGTCTTTTCGGCGTTTTCCGGCGCGTTCTTTTATTTCATGAAAATCATCAATTCTGCTTTTACTTTTTGTAGTCCTCGCTTTGGGTTGGCGGCGCATCCATTCCAATTCTTTATTGTAAAGCTGTTTTGCTTTGGCAATTTCACCGGCTTCGTTTTCAAGACGCTCTTCCTTTTTTTGAAGGTAATAACTGTAATTTCCTTTGTACGAATATAAAGTTCCATCTTCAAGTTCAAGGATTTCATTGCAAACGCGTTCCAAAAAATAGCGGTCGTGCGTAACCATAAAAAGCGTGAAATTTTCCTTGGCGAAATATTCTTCCAACCATTCAATCATTTCTAAATCCAAATGGTTTGTCGGTTCGTCAAGAATAAGCAAATCGGGAAAAGTCAATAAAGTTTGTGCGAGTGCCAATCTCTTTTTCTGACCTCCGCTTAATTTTTCGACTTTTACTTTGATATTGTCTAATTTGAGTTTGGATAAAATTTGTTTGTAGGTTGTTTCAAAATCCCAAGCTTGATTTGCATCCATGGCATCGATGGTTTTTTGCATTTCTTCGATATCATCCGGATTTTGAATTGCTTTTTCATAACGCTCAATGATTTTTAAGATGGGCAAATTTGTTGAAAATATGGTCTCTTCAATGGTTAATGAAGGATTTAATTCGGTTTCTTGCGAAAGAAAAGCCACATTTAAATCTTTTCGATACGTCACTATTCCGGAATCAGGAGTATCTTTTCCTGCTAAAATATTCAGCAGCGAAGTTTTTCCGGTACCGTTTTTTGCGACAAAACCAATTTTTTGTCCTTGATTGATTCCAAATGAAAGATTTTCAAAAAGAACGAGCATCCCGTAACTCTTTGAAACGTTTTCTACGGATAAGTAATTCACAGTATTATATTTTTACAAAAATAAGCAATTTAAGATGCTGCCAACCTATAGATAGAATTGATTTAAGGATACAAAAAGCGAATGAATAAAGGGGTTTAAATTCACTTAAAGTTAGTATTTTTACCTTGTTAAATTTTTTAAGATGACAGATACTATAGAAAGAATTAAATGTTTGATTATCGGTTCGGGTCCTGCGGGATATACTGCGGCGATTTATGCAGCACGTGCAGATTTGCAACCGGTTTTATACACGGGAATGGAACCCGGCGGTCAACTTACTACCACGACAGAAGTGGATAATTTTCCCGGTTATCCGGATGGTGTGGACGGTCCGACGATGATGATGGATTTGCAAAAACAAGCGGAACGTTTTGGAACAGATGTCCGGATGGGAATGGTCACTGAAGTTGAATTTAGCGATCAAATTGGAGGAATTCACAAAGTGGTTGTGGATAATGTGATCCAACTTGAAGCAGAAACCGTAATTATCTCCACAGGAGCAAGTGCTAAATATTTAGGACTTCCATCCGAACAACGATTACGAGGTGGCGGGGTTTCGGCTTGTGCGGTATGTGACGGATTCTTTTATAAAAATCAAGAAGTCGCAATCGTAGGAGCAGGGGATACGGCAGCAGAAGAAGCAACGTATTTGGCAAAGCTTTGTAAAAAGGTGACCATGCTCGTGCGTAAAGATTATATGCGCGCTTCCAAAGCGATGCAACATCGTGTCAATAAAACAAAAAATATTGAAGTTCTTTATAATACGGAAGTTGATGAGGTTTTGGGAGACCAAGTTGTAGAAGGAATTCGAATCGTGAATAATCAAACCGGTGAAAAACGAGTAATTCCTGTTACCGGATTGTTTATTGCCATTGGTCACAAACCCAATACGGACATATTCAAAGGTCAGTTGACTATGGATGAAACGGGATATATTATAACCGAAGGCAAAAGTACGCGCACCAACAAACCGGGCGTTTTTGCAAGTGGAGATGTTCAGGACAGTGTGTATCGTCAAGCAGTGACTGCTGCAGGAACAGGGTGTATGGCAGCTTTGGATGCGGAGCGATATCTTGTCAGTATTGACAAGGAAGTGACCGTATAAAAAAGACAAATAGAATAAACAAAAAGAGATATTCTTGGAAATAAGGTTATTCGAAATAACCGAATACAAGGGTATCTCTTTCTGATTTTGAGAGTTTAATTTCAGAATTCATAATATCCAAAATTCTCCATTCGCCTGAAATTTTAGCTAAAGGGGATGCCAAATCAATATTCAATTGTTCGATGGTGCCGGGAATTGCTTGGTACCGCCATGAACCTACAACAGTACTGCTGTCTTTTAACTGTGCACGTAGGCTGTCCGGCTCATAAAAATGAAATTGAATGCCGGCAAATTCAGAGGTGTAATTGTTTCCATTCTGAATGAATTTTTCTACTTTCCAAGAATTTCTTGGCAAAATAAGTTCCACTGCTTCATACCTGTTCATAATCACATCTCCGGGTTGGTCTGCGGTATTACAACTTAAAATGCAACTGACAGCTATGATAAAAAAAAGCGTTCTCATTCTTTTTGATTTAAAAACAAACTTAACGGATTCTTGTAATTTTGGATGGAATTGAGAAGCTATTTTTTCCGTACATTACCTGATTTTGTTTCATGATTATCGAATAGAGTAGGTGTTCCTTTATATGAAATAGAGCCACCGCTACTCGCTTTGGTGCTTAATCTATCTTCTGCAATCAATTCGATGGTTCCTCCGCTGGAAGCCTGTGCTTCAACATTCTTCGCCAATAAGTCTTCTGCATCAATTTTTGCCCCTGAAGATGCTTTTAGATACAGATTAATTACTTTTCCATTAATATCTATTTCAGAACCGCTGCTTGCCTGCATACGTGCTGTTTCTGAAAGTATCTCGATGTCAATTTCTCCGCCACTGCTTGTTTTTAAAATCAATTTCTGACTTTTTAAAACGTCGTCCGATTTAATTTCTGCGCCGCTGCTTGCTACTACTTGATTCAGATTGACATAGGTGATATATACATTTTCTTCCGAAGCAAAAAGTACATTTCCTTCACGAGAAATTCTTAAAGTTCCATTTTTGACACTGGTTTTAATGGTTTTCTGAAGATTCTCGTCAGTTTCAACTACGACTTTGTTTGCTGTTCCTGGAATCAGATAAACTGCTACACCCGCAGAGGCGTGTATATTGGTAAATTCTGCTACCGATCGTTCGTCAAGCGTCACATTTCCGTTGCCTTTTATAGTGTTGCAGGATTGAAGCATCAAACTGCTGCAACATAGTACAAATAAAATAACTTTTAGTTTCATGGTTTCGTGGTTTTAAAATTGGTTTAAGACTTGATTTTCCCAATCGTTTTCATCAATTTCAGAAGAGTGAGAAGTATTTAAAGTATCCTTTTCACGCGGTGTAATTTGCGTTTCTTTACAACTTAAACAGCTCACTTTGTTTCTTTGAATAAGATGATATTCAGCGATGTCAGATCTTCTTACTAATGAATTTTGAAGATACGATTTTGTGGTTTCATCTAAAAATAAAATAGCATTTTCCGGAATAAAAATAATTATATTGATTTGTTGTTTTTTGTTTTTTTCAGCAATTTCAGTGGTGAAATAAGGATTTAAAATGAGATTGTTTTGCATCATGGTGTATTCATAAGTTATCATTTCCGCACTCTTTTTAGCGGAGATAAAATCTCTTCCTTTTGCAGATTTTTCGATTGCAATTTTTCCAACGGAATCATTAGAAGTGCGAATGGAGAATCGGACGTTGTCAGAAAGCAGCATTTCATTACCGTTTTCATCCAATTGCACGGTCGTTTTACTTTTCCCTGAAGGGTACGAATGATAGTGAATGTTATCGCTCATACGAATCGTTAAGGTATCTCCTGATTGAATCTGAAGTTGTGACTCCGCTATGTGTGAACCGTCAAAAGCGATGGCACGTGTCTGTTCAAAACCCATCACGGAAAGTCCAATTAAGGCTAAAATCCAAAGCGACCATAAACTCAACGAAATTTTTTTGTTTAACGGTTTGAGTGTATCGACAATCAATCGAAGTCCTAAGATAAAAAGTGCGAAAAAAGGAACACCGACAATGATAAAAATGACAAATCCCCATAACCATATCGGAAACTGTGAATTGTAGTAAAAATCAAAACCCACATATTTTGCAGTTTCATTCAATTTTATGGTTCCTACTCCTAAAAGGCTGAATAATAAACTTATAATTACTATTGAAGCGATGAAAATAAGTGTGACTCCAAGAAGTTCTCCAACTAATTTTATGAGATTCAGAAAAAAATCCCTGAGGGTGGCAAAGAACTTTGCAGTTCCCGTCTTTATCTGATTTCCATAAGAATCATAATCTACATTTTTAACTCTTGATGCGACATTGTCAAATTCCTCTTTGATTTTTTTTTCGATGTTGGAGATATTGATAGGTTCTCCGTGCATTTTCAATTTTTGTGCAGTTGTTTTGGCTGCCGGAACCAGCGCCCATAATATGATATAAATAAGGATAGGTGAACCTACTCCTGCAAAAACGAGCACAATCCACGTGAGTCGAATCCAGAGCGGATCGATACCGAAATAGTGTGCTAAACCGGAAGAGACTCCGGATACCCACATATCGTCCGGATCTCTAAAAAGTTGTTTTCGGTACCGCGTCTGTTGCTGCTGCGTTTGAGGTTCTTGATCTTCGGTTTCTTCTGCTTCGCTTGCATAATCTTCCGGTTGGCCCATGACTTCTATGACCTCGTTTAATTCGGTCATCCCAATCACATGTTGAGGCGAAAGCAGTTTTTCTTGAAAAAGCTCAGCAATTCGCGCCTCGATATCATTCATGATTTCGGCCTGACCGGGCGTGTTTTTTAGAGAAGCTCTAATATTTTCCAAATATTCGGAAAGCTTGGTATACGCATCTTCATCAATATGAAAAAGGATGCCGGCTAAATTTATGTTGATTGTTTTTTTCATGATTCTTTAATTTCGGAAGTTATTTTGTTTACGGCAAGTTGGAGTTCGTCCCACGTAAGTGCCAACTCAGTTAAAAATTTTTGTCCTTTTTCAGTGAGCGAATAATATTTTCGAGGGGGACCTCCTGTAGATTCTTCCCAACGATAGGTGAGAATATCGGCATTCTTCAGACGGTTTAAAAGCGGATAAATGGTGCCTTCAACCACAATCATTTTCGCCGATTTTAATGCTTCGAGAATATCAGAAGTGTAGGCTTCTCCATTTTTTAAAATAGAGAGAATACAAAACTCTAAAATTCCTTTCCGCATTTGTGCTTGTGTATTTTCTATTTTCATAATAGCATATTTATGTTCTTTTTTATTTTATAAATGAAATGGATAAAGGATATTTATAAACCTTATAGTTGGCTGCATTTATGGC